>CAZLIJ010000258.1:0-2355 GCA_964559305.1 uncultured Oscillospiraceae bacterium
GAAAGAATGGTGTCCCGGAAATCAAGGGGCGAGGAGGTCACGGCGGAGGTGAAATTGGGCACGTCCTTTTCCGTTTCGGGGCTTGTGACGGACACGAGATAATCCCGGCTGCCGGCCCAGGCGTCGGCGCTGTTTTCAGTTCGCCCGCCGGAGGATGAGTGGAACGCCGCCAGTATGGGCTGGCCCTGATAAATAAGATACTGCCCGTCGGTGGCCTCCACCGCGGCGGTAATTTTTTTCAGGCTGCTTTCAAAGCTGTCGCCCCAGCTTGTCTTCATATTGTCCGTTGACCGCCAGGCCTGACAGCAGGCGGAATCGGTGCACACATCGGCGTTGTCGTGCTTATTGCCGGTGAGCATACCGTAAACGGCGTAGGTCCTGGCCGCCACCGCCTGCGCCTTCAAAGCCTCCGGCTTAAATTTCACGGGCATTTCCGCCGCCACCACACCTATGAGATAGTCGTGCATGGTCATTTTTTCCGTCTTGTCACCATCAAGAACGGTGAGGGTCTTTTTCTCATCGCTCTCCGGCTGCCAGCTTAGCCCGGCGGCGGGCAGAGCGGTGACGGCGGGCGACTTGTCCGGCGCTGTGGCGGATACACTAGCCGGAGCCAGCAGCGCCGGAAGCGCCGCGGCAATGAGCAGCAGTACCACTGATACAAGTATTATTCTTTTCATTTGATACCTCCGTTTGCAGTTGACGATGGAAGCGAAAAAGTATAAGATGTAATTTACCTGGATAAATAATTTTATTTGAACGGACATGATCTTATGCGGAAAAACGCTTTGACTTTATGCTGCTTTACCTGCGCCGCCGGAGCTGTGGGCGCTTTTTGCCGCTGGCTGCAAAATCAGCTGGCCTTTGACAGCGACGGGCTTTCCACCAAGAGCTTCCTTAACTGGGTGGTGGCGCTGGTCATCATCGCCGCGGCTGCCGGGTTCTATTTTTTTGTGCGGCGCATCAAAAAATCCGGGCTTGTCCCGGCGGAGGATTTTGGCTCGGCTTTTCGGGGCAGCACCAGACTGTATCTGCCCGCTGCCTGGGTCATCGGCGCGCTTATGATGGTTGGCGCTCTCTTTCTTTTCGCCAACGGCGCCAACGAAAGCAGCCACACCCTGCTCAGGATTCTGGCTGTGCTGTCGGTGTTTTCCGGCATTTTCTTCCCTCTGGCAGCTCAGTCCACCGTCAAATCTGCCGACAGCGGCCTTGTGTGTCTTTATCTGACCCTGCCTGTGGTCCAGTTCTGCTTCTGGCTCATCACCTGCTATAAGCAAAACTCCACCAATCCCGCCGTTTGGGCCTATGCCGTGGCTATTCTGGCAATAGCCGCCGCGCTGCTGGGCTTTTATTATCTGGCCGGCTATCCCTATGGCCGGGCAAAACCTTACAGCTTCCTGTACTTTTCCATGCTGGGCTCGTTCATGTGCATCATGTCTCTGGCGGACAATCGCAATTTCGGCGAGAAGCTGATGTTTGCCGCCGCCGCCGCCATGCTGATGTTTGCCGCGTGGATGGTGGTCAGCAATATGCGCCCGCCTCAATCCGCCCCTTCCCAGCCCCTGCACACCGATATGCCCCAGGTAAGTGAAAAGGATCTGGGTTCAATCATAGAAGAAGTCAAAAACGAGGACGACAAATAAGCCGCAGCATAATAATCCCCGGGGTCAAATTGAATTGACCCCGGGGATTATTTTGTTGGTCTGCTTACGGCTCAGCGCAGCCTTGCGCCCAGCAATCTGGTAACAGCCGTCACGGCGCCGGTGACAACTCCAGCAGCGGAGGCTGAGGAAGAATTGGACGCGGTACCGGCGGGCAGCGCGGCAATAATCTGATCGGCAATATATCTGTGCCCTGTCACGGTGGGATGGACGTTTTTGAGCAGCTCATTGGGTATTTCGCCGCTTACCACAGATGAGAACTGATACACCTGGGCGTCGGTGATGTCAACATATGTGTACTTATACGCGTAGGGGCACAGCGTCTTCATATAGACGTTCATAAGTCCCACGAACTGATCGGCGGCCTTGCCAATTTTCAAAAGCGACTGACCGGTGAGCTTAACGTCCCGGAAGGGGTTATACATGCCCACCACCAGCAGCTCCACATCAGGGTTCAACGCATATATGGCCTTTACGCATTTGGGCAGGTTGATCTTGAAGTTGACATAGCCCTTCATCATGTCCGCAGTAAACAAGCTCACCGCCCCCGCCGTCACATTCAGCTTCTTCGCCATATCCATAAGCTTGCTGAAAGCCTTATCCAGCGTTTCAAAATTAGACATATAGGATCTCGCTTCACTCAGCTCGGTCTTATCCACACCCTGCTGCTTTGCTATGTAGGCCTCCATGCTCATGA
>CAZLIJ010000259.1:0-2348 GCA_964559305.1 uncultured Oscillospiraceae bacterium
GACAGCTACACCGCCGTCACCGCTCAGGCCGATACCGCCGACCCCACCGTTTGCGATGTGAGCTTTGAATTCACTGTGGCTCACGGTCTGAGCAGCATACATCTGATGGCGTACATCACGGTTTGAGGGAGGAGAGAGTAAATGACAGGATTTCCCACAAGCAGCGACATATACATAGAGGCCGACGGCAAAAAGGTGGCCGTGGTGCAGAGCTACAAGGCTCTTTCCAAACGCACCGAAAAGACTATCGAGGCCTTCGGCGAGGCAAAGCCCGTGGCCACGATCGCCTCCCAGCTCAATTACCGGCTGGAGCTGACAAGGCTTTACGCCACCGATGAGGCCGTGTCCGACGGCATTAATTTCCACGACCTTGACAATTTTTCCCTTGTAATAGTGAAGCCTGACAGGCGGGTGGTCTACACCGGCTGCCAGTGGAGCCAGATCGCCGAGGACGGTGAGCTTTCGGAAATGGTGGCGGAAAAGATCACCATTGTGGCAGCGGACAGGGTGGAGACCGGCGTATGAGCCCCGAGGAGCTTATGAGCGCACTGGCCGGAGATCCCATGGAGCGGCTCAGGTGGTATGTGCTGCGGTCGTTTTCCCGGCTGCCCGGCGACAGGGCGGCGAGAAAAATGAGTGATGGCGATTATCTGCGCTGCGCTGCGCACATGGCTATGGACAGAAATATGGAGAGGGGGGCGGGGGATAAAAACCCCGCCTTCGATGAGAAAAAATTCAAGGAGCTGGGAGGCGGCAGATGAAAAACGGCTTTGATAAACTGGTAAGGAGCATGACAAAAGCAGAGATAAACGCCGCCGCGTCAGCCCTGCTTTTTACCCTGACAGGCGAAAGCGGCGTCAGCCGGGAGACAAGCTATGAGGCTGCGGAGGAAACGAAAAAAGCCCCGGAGAAACGGACAAAGCCCCAAAATATCTTGCCGGAAGAATCGACTGCCCCGGAGGATAACGCCGAGGATCCCGCCGGGGCTTCCGGGGAAAAAAGCGGGGAGGATGGAACCGAGGAAAACGCCGCACAACAAAAGCCGGAGCAAAGCGATATACCCGCTGCCGTGAAATCCGCATCTGACAGAGCGGCTTCGGACAGCGGAAATACCCGGACAGCACTGCTGGACGACGCGGCGGAGAGCTATGCCGCCGGAGAGCCCCACTGCCGCTATGAAAACTCCGTGGGGCGCCGGGAGCTGGAGATGAGCCGGGTGTCCAGATATTTCAGCCGGGACGGGCGGCGCTACGACACGGGCTTTGAGAGATACTGAGGAAAGGAATGATAGGAAAAATGTCCCTTTCACCGATGAGGTTCAAGACCTTTATCTGGCCTCACAATCCAAAAATATACGAGATAGAGTTTCGCCGCCGGGTTGTCACCCACAAGGTGCCCTTCGGCGTCTACACCCTGCAAAGCCTGGGGCGCACAAACCGCATACTGCGGGGCGAGGGCGAGTTTTGCGGAGCGGGGGCTTACGATAAATTCAAGGAGCTGGCCTGCCTTTTTTACGACGATACGCCGGGTATACTGGTGCATCCCCTGTGGCAGACGTCCAACGCGTATCTGGTGGACCTGACGCTGCGGCAGGAGCCCACAGAGGATTATGTGAGCTATTCCTTTGAATTCTGGGAATGCTACGACGGTTATGCCGCCGGCGACAAGGCGCAAAACGTTATCTCCGGCACGGTCACTGCCGCCGTCAACACCGCAACCGCGGCGGGCAAATGGCACACAGTGGCGGCGGGGGAGTGTATGTGGAGCATAGCCAGCGCCTGCGGACTGAGCGTGCAGCGGCTCATCGCCCTTAATCCGCAGGTGAAAAACCCCAATCTTATAGTTCCCGGCGAAAAGCTGAGAATAGCATAGGAGGCTGATATGACCGGATATCTGATTGACGTTAACGGACAGACCCTGACACTGCCGCCGCTTTTGTCCTGGGACATAAGTCACGGGCTGGGCGAGCCCTGCGACGCCTTTGAGGTGAGCTTTTTATACTCAAAGGAGATGCTGAAATCCCTGTGGGGCGCGGTGCGCTTCAAGGCGGAACACGACGGGAAAACGGTGTTTTGCGGCGTGGTGGACGAATACGAAATATCCGCCGACGGCTCGGGGCTGGTGGCCGACGTGCGGGGCCGCTCCATGGCGGCGCTGCTGCTGGACAACGAGTGCGAGAGCGCCGAGTAGATGAGTCCGAAGCCGTTATCGTGAGGCGCATCTTTGATGAGTACCTCTCCGGCGATGGAGCGTACCGCATCGCAAGCCGTCTGTGTGCCGATGGGATTCCTTCATACTACGGAGGGGAATGGACAGCTAAACGAGTCTACGCAGTGCTGAAAAACGAG
>CAZLIJ010000260.1:0-2344 GCA_964559305.1 uncultured Oscillospiraceae bacterium
GCCGTATTCGGCATTAAATTGACTATGACCTGGTGGTCGGCCATATTTGCCACCACCGTTGTGATATTTCCTCTTATGTACCGAACCGCCCGGGGCTCATTTGAAGCCTTTGACGAGACGCTGGCCTATTCCGGCCAGACTCTGGGGCTTTCAAACTCATACATATTCTGGCGCATACGTATGCCCTACTGCCGTCAGGGTATATTGGCCGGCACGGTCCTCTCCTTTGCCCGGGCTCTGGGCGAATACGGGGCCACCAGCATGGTGGCGGGCTACACTCCGGGAAAGACAGCCACCATCTCCACCACCGTGTATCAGCTCTGGCGCACAAACGACGACGCGCTGGCCTTTAAATGGGTCATGGTAAACATGGCCATCTCCGCCGTGGTGCTGCTGGCGGTCAATATGCTGGAGAAGAACAACCGCCGGAAAGCTCCCGCGGCGGGAGGCGCATAATATGTCCTTAACAGTTGATATCAAAAAGCGTCTGGGCAGCTTCATGCTGGATGTGAGCTTTCAGGCGGACAAAGAAGTGCTGGCATTGCTGGGCTCCTCCGGCTGCGGAAAAAGCATGACGCTAAAGTGCATAGCCGGCATTGAAAAGCCCGATGAGGGATACATATGTCTGGACGACCGGGTCTTGTTTGATTCCAAAAAAAATATAAATCTTGCGCCCCAAAAGCGCCGGGTGGGCTATCTTTTTCAGCAGTACGCCCTTTTTCCAAACATGACGGTATATAATAACATCGCCGCCGGGGTGCGCCGGGAAAACGCAGCCAGACGCGGCGAGATCGTAGAAGCGCAGATAAAAGCCATGCATCTTGACGACGTGCGGCAAAGCCGCCCTCACCAGCTTTCCGGCGGGCAGCAGCAGCGCACGGCGCTGGCCCGGATCCTGGCAAACGAGCCGGAGCTCATTTTGCTGGACGAGCCGTTTTCCGCCCTGGGCAGTTATCTTAAGTGGCAGGTGGAAATGGAGCTGGCAGACACACTCCAGCGCTTTCCCGGCACCTCCGTGTTCGTATCCCACGACCGGGACGAGGTGTACCGCCTTTGCGACAGCGTATGTGTGCTCAACAGCGGCAAAAGTCAGGAAAAAGTCCCTGTACGCAGGCTCTTTAGTCAGCCGGCGACTCTCGCGGCCTGTCTTATAACCGGCTGCAAAAATTTCTGCTCAATAAAAATAATAGACGAAACCCACGCAAAGGCTCAGGACTGGGGTGCGGAGCTGACCGTCTCCCACCTGTCCCCATCCCATGTCTATGTAGGCGTAAGAGCCCATGAAATTCTGCCGGGCGGCGGCGAAAACCAATTCTCATGCAAAGTCGAGCGCCGGGTGGAAGACCTTTTTTCCGATATTGTGATGCTGCTGACGCCCGGTGGCGGCTTGCTGCGCATGGAAGCGCCCCGCGGCACGCTGGCCGGCTTCGACACTGGCCGTGATGTGCTTGTCCACATACCACCTGAACACATTATGCTTCTGGAGGCTTAATATGAAGAAAATACCTGTTGAAGACGCGGTGGGTCAGACCCTGTGTCACGACATGACGGCCATTCTTGAAACCGGATTCAAGGGAGTCCGGTTCAGGCGTGGGCATATTATCACCGCTGATGATATCTCCGCTTTTAAGGACATGGGAAAAGACCACATATTCGTGTGGGAGCCGGGGGCGGACGAGGTCCATGAGGAGGACGCGGCTGTGGCTCTGTGCGACGTTATGTGCGGCGAGAACCTTGACAGATCCACGCCCTCGGAAGGGAAGATCACCGTCACCGCCGCTGCCGACGGGCTTTTCTGCGTCAACTCCCCCGCTCTGCGGGCAATAAACAGCGTGCCCGACTACACAGTTGCCGTCATACCGAATTTCACCCCTGTGACTGCCGGAGCAAAGCTTGCCGGAGCCAGAATAGTCCCGCTGGTAACAGCCCGGGAAAATGTGGAAAACGCGGTGAAAATTGCCCGGGAAAACGCCCCTGTACTCACAGTCAGGCCCTTCAAAAAGCTGAAGGCAGCCATGATAATAACCGGCAGCGAGATATATTACGGCAGGATAAAGGATGCTTTTGAGCCCATACTTACGAGAAAGCTCAACAATTTTGGGGCGGAAATACTCGGCTGCACAAAATGCCCCGACGACGCCGACCTGATAGCAGCCGCCATCAATGACTACGCCGAAAAAGGAGCGGAGCTCATATTGCTAACCGGCGGAATGAGCGTGGACCCTGACGATGTTACCCCTACCGCCATCAGGCGCACCGGGGCGCGGCAGGCTGTCAGCGGAGTGCCCATGCAGCCGGGAAATATGCTGAACATTTTCTATCTTGGAGATACCGTGCTTGTGGG
>CAZLIJ010000261.1:0-2320 GCA_964559305.1 uncultured Oscillospiraceae bacterium
CGTCCTCGGCGGTGTAGTCTTTGTCATTGGAGACAACAGCAATTTTGACCCCGGCGGTATTTCCGTAGGGGTCCCAGTTGGCGTATATATTCACCCACGCGTACATGGCCGGCAGAAGCATACAGAAAACGATGACCACCATTGCCCAAAAGCTTCTGTGGAGATGTCCCAGGTCATTTTTAAAGATTGTAATGATGTTGTGCATATCATTACTCCAATCGCGGGAAATTTGCACAAAAAAACGATTTGAATAACGCAGACGACTATAAATCGCAAACATTAATATAACATTAAGCCTGCCGCTGCCGGGAAGCGTATCCAAATTGATGTTACAGACTGAAACATTATAACATTATTCGACAGAAAATCAAACTAAAACATACAGGCTGTCCGCAAATAATGTCAGTGTATATATCAAATCCGTGTTATATAAGGAAAAAATAATTTTTTCGGCAAAATGACGATTAACGAAATATGTGTTTATTTTTGTCGGATTTTGTTATAAAGTATATTGCTGACGGCTGGTAAGCCAATAATCAACGGAAAGTAGGCTGACTATGAATAAGAGAAATATTTCTGTGATCTGCGCGGTACTGGCGCTGACGGTGCTTCTGTCCGGCTGCAGTTTTCTTGGCATCGGCGCCAACAAGCTCAGCTATTCCTCCGCCAGTATTGCGGGGCAGGTGGAATCCGTCAGCGGAAAGACCATCACGCTTACGCTGGGCTTTATAAGCGGCGGCGACGACGCGTCCGGCACCACCCAGGATTCGGAACCCTCCGCCCAGCCGCAGACCGACGCCGCAACCAGCTCTGCGCCTGAAAATACAGAAAAACCTGCTCAGACCGACGCTCCCGACGCCGCTATTGCGCCTCCCACAGTGTCCGCATCCGCCTCTGAACAGCCGGAGACCACCCAGTCTCCCGAACAGTCTGAGCCGGAAGCCACCGCAGAGCCTGAAAATAACGGGGAAGATTCCGCTAAGACTCAGGCGGGCGCGTATTTCACGCTGGGAACCACAACGGCGCAGTTAAAGGTGAACGACGCTTCAGCTTTATATAATGAAGACGGCAGCGCCGCAAAGCTGACGGACATAAAGTCCGGCGCCATCCTAAGCATTGATTTTAACGCCAAGGGCGGCATAGATAAGATCACTATCCGTCAGGTGGGCAGACTTGTAGTATCAAACGGCGTCAGCTATTATGCCGCAAACGTATTTTCCGCCGACGATACTGTGAGCGGCGGAGCCTATGATTCAACAAAAGCCGGTGAGAATACCATTATACTTGACAACGGCGCCGAGGTCGGTTTCACCGGCACGGCGATTTCCCGCACATCCGACAGCGGAAGCGACTCCGGCCAGTCCGCAGCTTACGGCGTGGGAGCCGCGCTGCTGGCGGCTGACGGTACAGCATATGTTGAAGACAGCACCGTGACTGCCGACGCGTACGGAGCCGCTGGACTGTTTGCAGGCGGCAATGGCGTGGTCTACGCCGGCGATACCACTGTGGACACTTCAAAGGATGTGTCCTTTGCGCTGGCCGCCTCCGGCGGGAAGCTTTACGCCTGGGATGTCATGGCCAACACAAAGGGAGACAATTCACCGGCTGTCATGTGTATAGGCGGCAGCGCCGCGGTCATTGACGGCGGTGAGTACAACACCGAAGGCGCTGATTCTCCGGCTGTGTGCGGCAATTCCGCAATAACCTTTAATAATGCCTCGCTGACGGCCAAAAATTCCGCGGCGGCCAATGTTCTGGGCGGCAGCGTAACTCTGTTTGACAGTAAGCTGTCCGGTAATATGGCCGACAATGAGCAAAATGGCACCACATGGACTGTGGGAGTATATAACAGCGGCTCCGCCTCCGGCGGCGATACCGCGTCCTTCCACATGGTCGGCGGCAGCATAGAATCTAAAAACGGCGGTATTTTCTATACCACAAATACTAAAAGCGATATTCTGCTCTCCGGTGTGGAGATCACCCAATCCGAAAACAGCAATTATTTCCTCAGATGCACCGGCAACGCCAACAAGGCCGGCTGGGGAGCTGCCGGAGCCAACGGCGCTGAGTGCGGCTTTACCGCCATTTCCCAGAAAATAGACGGCAATATCATCTGGGACAGCATAAGCAAGCTGGACTTTTATATGCAGAAGGGCAGTACCCTCACAGGCGCTGTCAAGACCGACCAGACTTATTCCAACAAGGTTGGCGGCGGTCATTGCAGTATGTATATCAGCGAGGATTCCAAATGGATCGTCACAGGGGACAGCGTTGTCACCAGCCTTTACAGCGAAGGCGACATAGTTGACGCCAAAGGCAA
>CAZLIJ010000262.1:0-696 GCA_964559305.1 uncultured Oscillospiraceae bacterium
TAAAATACAGCCGCAGCCAGGCGGAGATAGACAAGGTGGTCACGGTGTCCTATTCCACCGGCATAAAGGAATACCTGCTGGACGCCATGAACAAATTCAGCACCGAAGCCGTGCTTTTGGTCAATAACAGCGCCCTGGATGAGGACGGGGTGAAGGAAATGGCGGGGAACATCTATATGGAAGACCCGCTGTGCGCTGTAACCATGCCGGCGGTCACTGTTCATATGTACAGCGGCTCCGGACTTCAGCGGCTTTTCGACATCACCATTGACTACGGGGAAGACGCCAGAACGCTGGCAGAGAAAAAGAACCGCATAAGTGAATATGTCAAAACGGCGGCCAAAGTCAGCGCGGACGATTCCCAGGCCAAAGCCGCGTTCAACGCCTGCCGGTATATAGTGGGCCGCTGCGCCTACTCCACCTCAGCCGGGAAAAACACCGTGTACGACGCGCTGGTTTCCGCCTCTGCCGACAGTCAGGGCATGGCCCTGGCCTACAAGGCCGTGTGCGACGCGCTGGGCTTGAGCTGTCAGGTGGTCAAGGGCCTTAAAAACCAGAACGACCACTGGTGGGACATCATTGAGCTTGATGGCGAGCACTATCACGCGGATGTGTCTGTGTGCCGCACGGACGGGCTTTCCGCGGGCTTTCTGCGCAGCGATGTGGATATGTGGAACACATACAGATGGGACACCG
>CAZLIJ010000262.1:706-2305 GCA_964559305.1 uncultured Oscillospiraceae bacterium
CTGATTGCGGCCATAGCTCATCTGGTAGAGCGCCACCTTGCCAAGGTGGAGGTAGCGAGTTCGAGTCTCGTTGGCCGCTCCAAAAAAAACGACTTGCAGACGCAAGTCGTTTTTTAGTGCGTAATGATATACCGAAAGGAGCAGCCATGACCACAGATGTTGTTATAATAGGAGCAGGCCCGGCAGGCATCTTCACCGCCCTTGAGATGATCAGAAGGGGCAGCAAAAAGAGGATAATCCTGGTGGAAAAGGGCAAGTCCGTGGAGGAACGCCGCTGCCCCAAGGCCGTTACGGGCAAGTGCATGAACTGCAAGCCCTACTGCCATATAACCACCGGCTTTTCCGGCGCGGGCGCTTTTTCGGACGGCAAGCTTTCACTGAGCCACGAGGTCGGCGGCGATCTGCCGGGCCTTATCGGTGAGGGTATGGCACAGGACACCATTGATTATGTGGATAAGATATACCTTGAATTCGGCGCGGACACCCATGTCGAGGGCGTGGGCGACCCGGAAAAGACCAAGGTCATCCGCCGCCGGGCCATTCAGGCAGGTCTCAAGCTGGTGGACTGCCCCATACGCCACATGGGCACGGAAAAAGCCCATGACATATATATGTCCATCGAGCACTATCTTATGGACAACGGCGTGGAGATCCTTTTCGGCTGCGAGTGCCGCAATCTTGTGATAGAAAACGGCGTGTGCCGGGGCGTCATAATTGCCGAGGGCGGCAAGGACACCGTTATTAACGCCAAACACACTGTGGTGGCCACAGGCCGCCGGGGCGCTGACTGGCTGGAGAGCCTGTGCACCGAGCACGGCATCGAGCATCAGGCCAGCACTGTGGATATCGGCGTGCGGGTGGAAGTGCGCAACGAGGTCATGGAGGAGGTCAACGACGTTCTCTACGAATCCAAGCTCATCGGCTATCCCGCGCCTTTCAAAAACAAGGTGCGTACCTTCTGTCAGAACCCCGGTGGCTATGTGGCTCAGGAGAATTACGACAACGACCTGGCCGTGGTGAACGGACACTCCTTTAAGGACAGAAAGTCCGAAAATACCAACGTGGCCATACTCTGCTCCCACAATTTCTCCGTGCCCTTCAATCAGCCCATAGCCTACGCCCAAAAGGTGGGCGAGCTTACAAATATGCTGGGCGACGGTCACATCATGGTGCAGCGCTTCGGCGATATTCTGGACGGCAAGCGCACCTGGCAGAGAGAGCTGAACTTCTCCAACGTCAGACCCACCCTGCCCGACGCCGTGGCCGGCGACATCACCGCCGCCATGCCGTACAGGGCCATGATAAATATCATCAACTTTATCCAGTCCGTGGATCAGGTGGTGCCGGGCTTTGCCTCCTCGGAGACACTGCTCTATTCTCCCGAGCTGAAGTTCTACTCCAACAAGATAAAGATGGACACCGACTTCAACACCAATGTTCAGGGTCTGCACTGTCTGGGCGATTCCTCCGGCTGGACAAGAGGTCTTATGATGGCCTCCGCCATGGGTACGCTCATGGGCCGCCGCATCGCCGGTGAAATATAATAATAACCGAAGAAACGCCGCTGCTCATGCAGCGGCGTTTTTGTGTTTTCAATCC
>CAZLIJ010000263.1:0-2272 GCA_964559305.1 uncultured Oscillospiraceae bacterium
GCTCTGCCCTCACGGCTCAGCGCTTGAATTGCACTGCACATCTCGTTGATGTCGCCGATGCTTTCATGTTCCATGTCCAGCGCAATATCAATGGCGTCGGGCAGTTCACTTTCAAGAAACCGCAGACGCATATCCGCATAACTGTCGACCCCCGCCCGAAGCATTGCACGTTCAATCTGCACCTGCGTCATGGGGAGATAGATATATGTGGCAGGGCTGTCGGCGGGGTTATGACGCGAGGACATTTCTAACTCCATTACGCAATCCTCATAACGGTATTCGGGAAAATGCCGCCCGTCATAGAGTTCAGACATCTCCATGCCGTTGGGATAGACGACGCCGAAGTGTGTCACATAGCCAATGTTGTAGTCAATGAGCTCCTCGGCAAAGGCGCGAGCGTCCAGCTTTTTCAATTCATCGGGTGATGCCCCACCACCATTCAGTGTCATATAATGGCGCCGCCCCGCAATGTCCAGCTCCGAAAAATCTGTGATCACAGTTGCGTCCTGGCAACAGAATGTGAGATTGATCAGTTCCCTCACATCATGAATCTCCAGCTTGGCCGCCATGCCTTGAAACTGCGCCTTTTCGTATTGGTCAAAGCTGTCCAGCCGCTTTGCAAGATAGTCCAGCTCATCGAAGTTGACCTGCGTGTGTTCCATCAGCTTCAGTGCAGGCCAATCTCCAGTGATCTCGTCCACATGACAGTCCTGCGCCACAGCGTCTCCGATCTCCAACTGCCTGATCATTTCTATATTGTCATCATAACTCACTCGGGAGACAGGGAAGGACTCTGTGAAAACGCCATATTCCGGATGCTCCCGATTGGATAGAACCGCATTTAACCGCATTTTGCGTCCTCCTTTACATTTTCATTTCAAAACTTCCGAAGTTCTGTTCCTGTGGTTTGGCAAGCGCTTCTCTGACTCCGCCATCCGAAAACAGATCCACAAGGAACTTCTGCCCGCCAAGCTTACACGCGGCAATGGATGCCTCATCAAAGCTCTCAAACTGGTGTTCAGCCTCACACTTGAACAGCGCTTCGCCGATATGCGGGAAGGCATCCTCATACCTGCCGACCGACAACTTCCCGTCCGGATACAGGCGCATATACATTCCACTCTCACCGCCGGTGTAGTAGAGCTCGCCTTTTCCGTTCAAGCGGGTAACATCATCCTCCGTCCAATGGTGTGCGCTGCGCTCCATGACTGCCTGCCAGTACTCAAATTCATGTTCTGTCATTTTTCCTTCTAAACGCAAAAAAGTGCCGGATCTGATTGCTCAAATCCGGCGCTCCAATCGTGTCTGTGCTTATTTACATGGTTGGCTGTATTTGCTGGGGTAAATCGCTCTCCAACGCTGTTTTCATCTTATCTGCATAGTCAGGCACCATCTCGGTGATCAGCGTTTGGATGTCATCGATACGTTTTTCCTGTTCGCTTGAGAGCTCATAGTCGTGAGATATAGTATCTGCACAACAGCGATAGATTTCGATAAGCTGTTCCGACGTGAACTGCTTTTCCTCCGGCATAAGCCCGGAACGAAGGGCAAAGTTCTGCTTGGCTGCTGCGTAGTCGTTGCCGAAATAGTGGCCGAGGGTCAGGCCGTCGTGGTCGTATGTCCACTGCCATGTGGTGAATTGGACGCCGCGTTTGCTCTCCATACCACCAAGGACGTATCCGTTGAAATCTGCAAGTTGCCTATATGGAGCAGAAAGGCTGGAAGCCTTGATAAAGGGTGCCGTATTCATCAGCTCCATATACTCACGTACCTCTGCCGCAATCGCTCCGGCACGGTGATACAGGTCACTGGCGTCCCGATCGCGGATGCTTTCTGCTCTTACTCGTATGGCACCGCCAGGCGTTATGACTCCGATTTCTTGACCATTCAAGAGAATAGGGAGACGGTCGCCGTCCGGTGGTACACTTTCAATGTGCTCTCGTTGGACACGTTGAGCAAGCTCCTCAAAATAGGTAGTTTGGACTGTTTGATTCATACTTTATTCTCCTTTCAGATGATAGCAAAAAAGGCCGGCACTCATTTCTGAATGCCGGCCACACAAAATATAATCACTATGTTTTGGTCTGTATCATATGTGATACAGACCTCTTTAGACACAGAAAGTTTACAAAATAAATCTGTGCCTATGGCGGATCAGGGCTGTATTTGACCGCCAAAACCGGTCAAATACGCTCATGATTTAGTTCAAGTCCCTACCAACGGGGGAGAACAGCCAGAGTTATCTTTTTTTTGCACTTGAAAAAATGGGCAC
>CAZLIJ010000264.1:0-2270 GCA_964559305.1 uncultured Oscillospiraceae bacterium
GCGCAGTTTTCCGCGCAAGCGGGAAACGGAGCGATAAGGGGTCCTTTCGACGTGGTACCGGTAGCCGGGGTCGAACCGGCACGGTGTTTCCACCGAGGGATTTTAAATCCCTTGCGTCTGCCAATTCCGCCATACCGGCACGCTACTTTAATTTAACACCTGAATTTATCCATGTCAAGAATACTCTGACACTTGCGCTTTACATGAGGATTTGATAAAATAAAGTATTAATAAATAAGAATCGACTTAAAATAAATGAATTCAACTAACTGGAAACTGACATATGCCCGTCCCGCGCTGCCCCCTGCGCTGACAGCGGCAGGCTATCCGCCGCTGCTGACAGCTATTCTGGGTCTGAAAGGCATAGACTCCGCCCCGGCCGCCCATAGCTTTCTCTGCTGCGGCAGCGAACAGCTTTTTGACCCTACGCTGATGCTGGACATGGACAAGGCGGCGGCGCGCATCCGCCAGGCCATCGCCAAAAGCGAGACCGTGGCCGTATACGGCGACTACGACGTGGACGGCATTACCTCCACCTGCCTTGTCACCGACTGGCTGCGCTCCTCGGGGCTGGACGCCGTGCCCTACATCCCTGACCGCATCGAGGAGGGCTACGGGCTGAACACCGGGGCCATCGACATTCTTAAAAATGCCGGCGTGAGCCTTATCATCACCGTGGACTGCGGCATCACCGCCGTGGCGGAGGCGGAGTATGCTCTGAGCCTCGGCATAGACATGATAATAACCGACCACCACGAGTGCCGCAATCAGGCCCTGCCAAAGGCCGCCGCCGTGGTGGATCCCAAGCGGGCCGGCTGCCCCTATCCCAATAAAGAGCTGGCCGGCGTAGGCGTGGCGCTGAAGCTTGTGTGCGCCGCCGGGGGCAACTGCCCGGCGCTGGTGGAAAAATACGCCGATCTTGTGGCCGTGGGCACTGTGGCGGACGTGATGCGGCTCACCGGCGAAAACCGCGTCCTTGTAAAAAAAGGTCTTGATAAGATCGCTTCTTCCCCCTCCGTGGGCATAGCGGCCCTGCTGGAGGTGTGCGGTCTGGGCGATAAAAAGCTCACCGCCTCGTCCATCGGCTTCACGCTGGCGCCCCGGCTCAACGCCGCCGGGCGGCTGGGCAAGGCTTCCACCGCCGCAAGGCTTCTCATGGCCTCCGATGCCGCCCAGGCGGCGGAGCTGGCGGAGGAGCTGTGCGACCTTAACCGTCGCCGGCAGACTATCGAGACCGGCATCTGGCGGGAGGCCAACTCCATGCTCTCCGGCGAGACTCCCAGCGCGCCCATAGTGCTTGCCAGCGAAAGCTGGCACCAGGGCGTCATCGGCATAGCGGCCTCCCGCCTTGCCGAGCAGTACTCTCTGCCGGCCATCATGATATGTCTTGACGGGGACAAGGGCAAGGGCTCCTGCCGCAGCTACGGCGGCTTTAACCTTTTCGACGCGCTGTCCGCCTGTTCTGACTGTCTTGAGGGCTTCGGCGGTCACGCGCTGGCCGCGGGCCTGACCATTAAAAAAGACCGGCTTGACGATTTTCGCGCCGAGCTTGACGCATACTATTCAGACAATCCTCCCGTCCAGGCGCCGGAGCTGGGCTGCGACCTTATTATCGAAGACCCCTCCCTGCTGGACATGACCGGGGTGGAATCTCTGGACGAGCTGGAGCCTTACGGCAACGGTAATCCCCGCCCCACGCTGTGTTTCACGGACGCGGCGGTGAAAAGCGCCGTCCCCCTTGGCGGGGGCAAGCATATGCGCCTTAAGATAGGCTTTATGGGCGAGTGCTTTGAGTGCATTTATTTTTCCTGCCCTCAGGAGCTTTTTGATCTTGGCGATGGGCAGCGGGTGGATGTGGCCTTCACCCCCCAGATAAACGAATTTCGGGGGCGGCGGTCGGTGCAGCTGGTGGTTTCAGGTCTGCGGCTCCATGAGCCGCAGGAGCTGTGCTCCCTGATTGCCGCCGGTGACAAAGACGCCCTGTGGTGCGCCGCCCGCTATCTGCCGGAGCGGGGTGATTTTGTTCAGGTCTGGCGCCGGATAAAATCGCTGAACGCACCGCTGGCCATGGATATGGCCGGCGTGGCGGCTCTGTGCCCGGAGGATATGCCGCCGGAGGTTTTTTTCATCTGCCTTTCCGTGTGGCTGGAGCTGGGTCTGCTGACCCCCGGCCCGGAAGGGAAAATATACGGCGCCGCGGTGAATCCCGCTTCCGGCAAGGTGGAGCTGGGAAACTCCTCTTTGCTGAAAACGCTAAGGCAATTTTCCGA
>CAZLIJ010000265.1:0-2265 GCA_964559305.1 uncultured Oscillospiraceae bacterium
GGCTGCCTTGCGCAGCGGAATTATGCCAGCCGCCGGAGTGTATTTGGTCTTGCCCTGGCAGATAGCTTCAATAGCCGCCATATTTATATTATCGGGAGTATTGAAATCCGGTTCTCCCGCGCCGAAGCCCACCACGTCGATGCCGTCAGCCTTCATCTGTTTTGCTTTGGCGTCGATAGCCATAGTGGTCGAAGCGTGGACAGCCTCTGCTGCTGTTGATAAAGATTTCATAATATCACCCTCATTTCTCATTGTTATGTGAAAATTATAATCTTATCAAAGCCGCAATTCAACTGACGATAAATTCAAAAAAAGGGGGCGTCGGCCCCCTTTTTTAGCATTAATTTTATAAAATTATACAAATAAGGCCGCCGCTGCCCTCGTTTATTATCTTCTGGAGGGTTTCCTGCAGCTTTCGTCTGGCGTTTGGCGGCAGGGCGCCGATTTTGTCGTGAAGCCCCTCCCCGGCAATATCATAAAGGGATTTGCCGAAAATGTTTGATTCCCAGATGCGGTTTATATCCCCGTCGAAACCCTGAAGCAAAAAGCCCATTATCTCCTCGGAGGCGCTGGCGCCCCCCAGCGCGGGCGTAACCTCGGTTTCAACATTTGTCCTGAGCATATGTATAGCCGGCGCGTGGGCTTTTAGCTTAACGGTATATCTTCCGCTGCGGCGCACTATCTGCGGCTCGTCAAGCTGCATTTCGGATTCGTCGGGCATTACCACGCCGTACCCGGTTTTCCGCACGTCCTCAAGGGCTCCGCGTATGCGGTCATAGTCAGTTTTCACCGCGCTCATCTCGCCCAGAAGATTCATCAGCTCGCCGTCGCTGTGGATCTCAAAGCCGGACTGGGCGCTGATGGTTTTGTAATAAAGCTCCCTGGGTACGCTGACAGTAAAGGCAGTGATACCGGAGCCCATATCGGCAGACTCTGTACGCACAGCCGAAATATTTTCACATTGGCTCAGAGCTTCCGTGATGCCGGGAATATCCTTCACATAGCCCATTTCGGCGCAGGCCGCAGCAATATTGGCAAACAGTTCCTTCTTCAGATCGTTGTCTCCGCTCAAAGCGTCTATCCACTCCGGAAGCGTAAAGCCCAGCTCCGCAATGGGGAATTCGCCCAAAACTGACGCCATTATCGCGGTTATATCTTTTTCGTTCAGCTCAAGACAGTTGACCCGCATCACGGTGACGTCGTATTTTTCCGCAAGCTCCTCCGCCAAAGCCCGCGCGGTGTCGGAATTGGGCTGAGCGGAGTTAAGGAGCACTATAAACGGTTTGCCTATGGCTTTCAGCTCGTTTATCACCCGCTCCTCTGCCGACACATAGTCCTCCCGTGGAATGTCGCATATGGTGCCGTCGGTTGTCACCACAAGACCGATGGTGGCATGCTCCGCAATCACCTTGTGGGTGCCCTGCTCCGCTGCCTCGGTCATGGATATCTCGTGGTCAAACCAGGGCGTAGTTACAAGCCGCTCCTCGCCGTTTTCAAACTGGCCGGCAGCTCCGGGCACCATATAGCCCACGCAGTCAACCAGCCGCACCGACACCTCCGCTCCGTCCGGCAGTTTAATTTTTACCGCTTCCTCCGGGACGAATTTCGGTTCGGAGGTCATTATTGTCCTGCCGGAGCCGCTCTGGGGCAGTTCATCCTTCGCCCGCTCCCGAACATAGACATTGTCAATGTTGGGTATCACCAGCGTCTCCATGAATCGTTTGATAAACGTGGACTTGCCGGTCCTTACGGGGCCCACAATGCCCAGCATCACCGCACCGTCGGTTCGGGCGGCAATATCCTGATATATGCTGCTGTTAGTCATAAAAATGCCTCCGCTTCTCCCAGTTCTCGTTTGTACGAGTCTATGAAAAGCGAAGGCTGTTTATGACGGCTTTACTTGGTATCTATGAATTCAGCGCGCTCATTCCATGTTGGAAGGTCGGCCTTTCCGCCGGGGCTGATGCCTGCTGTTTCGCTGATGTAGTCGCCAAGAATATCTGAAAACTTTTTTGCCCCGGTTATATTAAGATGAGTTCTGTTGTACCAGTCGTTTGTGTCGCTGAGTCCCATTTCGGTTACACAGTCGTTAAAATCTTCAAAGCCGGCGTTTGGGATATTATAAAGATCCGCTTTCAGCCGAGCCATAAGGCCCTTATCTATCTGCAATTTACAGGGCGCAACATAAAAGAAAAGCTTTATGTTCTGCTGCCTGCAAAAATCGGACAGCTTATTTAAGTATGAGAGGTTATTCTCATAATTGCT
>CAZLIJ010000266.1:0-2253 GCA_964559305.1 uncultured Oscillospiraceae bacterium
CTCTCAGCATACTTTACGGCGGCAGCATGAACGCCAAAAACTGCGCTGAGCTGCTGGCCATGCCCGACATCGACGGCGGCCTTATAGGCGGCGCGTCTTTGAAGCCGCTGGACTTTGCGGCCATTATCAAAGCCACGGATATGGACTGACGGATGAAAAAAGCAGTACTGATAATAATGGACGGCTTCGGCCTGGCTCCTAAAGGGCCGGGCAATGCCGTGACCGCCGCAAAAACGCCAAATCTTGACGCACTGTTCGCAAATAATCCCACAACGGAGCTTTCCGCATCGGGCATGGATGTGGGTTTGCCCGAAGGGCAGATGGGCAATTCCGAGGTGGGCCATACAAACATCGGCGCGGGCCGGGTAGTGTTTCAGGATCTGCCGAGGATCACACGGGATATCGCTTCCGGCGGGTTTTTCAAAAATCCGGCCTATGTCAAGGCCATGGACGACGCAAAAAACAGCGGCAAAGCCCTGCACATAATGGGTCTTCTCTCCGACGGCGGCGTTCACAGCCACATCAAGCACATCTTTGCCGCACTGGACATGGCAAAGGAGCGGGGCATTGAAAAGGTCTTTGTCCACTGCTTCCTTGACGGACGGGACGTGGCTCCCACCAGCGGCGCGGGCTTTGTGAAAGTTCTTGCGCAAAAGTGCGCTGAGCTTGGAAACACCCGTATCGCCACCGTTCAGGGCAGATTTTACGGCATGGACAGAGATAAGCGCTGGGACAGAGTTGAAAAGGGCTACAACGCCATTGTGTGCGGCCGGGGCAAGATGGACACGGACCCCGTACACGCGGTGGAGGAAAGCTACAAAAACGGAGTTACGGACGAATTCGTGGAGCCGGTGGTGGTCTGCGGTGACGGCGTTATCAACCCCGGCGACAGCGTCATTTTTATGAACTTCCGTCCCGACAGAGCGCGGGAGATGACCTGGGCGCTTAACAATCCGGACTTTGACGGCTTCGCGAGGGGAAAAACGGTGTATCCACTGAGCTATGTATGCACTGCCCGCTACGACGAAACCCTTGATCTGCCGGTGGCCTATCCGCCGGAGACTATCCACAATACGCTGGGCCAGTATGTTTCGGCAAAGGGTCTGACCCAGTTTCGGGTGGCGGAGACCGAAAAATACGCCCATGTCACCTTCTTCTTCAACGGCGGCGTGGAAGCGCCGGAAAATGGGGAGGAGCGCTGTCTGGTGCCCTCGCCCAAGGAGTTCCCAACATACGACCTTATTCCCCAAATGAGCGCGGAGAAAGTCTGCGATAAATGCACCCAGGCCATAGCGTCGGACAAATACGCCCTTGTCGTGTGCAACTTTGCCAACTGCGACATGGTGGGTCACACAGGGGTGATGAGCGCCGCAGTCACCGCGGTGGAGACCGTGGACAGCTGTATGGGCAGGGTAATTGCAGAGATTTCGAAGCACCCGGACACCGTGCTGCTGGTGACGGCTGACCACGGCAACGCCGAGTGCATGGTGAAATCCGACGGCAGCGTGAATACAGCCCATACCACTAACCCTGTGCCGTTTTGCGTCACCATGGAGGGCGTTGGCCTTTCCGGCGGCGGAAAACTGGCGGATATAGCTCCCACGATTCTTGATATCATGGGCCTTGCCCAGCCGGATGAGATGACCGGCCACAGTCTTATAAAACACTGAATTTATAAAAGGAGAAGAACATATGAAACAGTATTTTGAAATCGTAGACGTCATGGGCCGGGAGATACTTGATTCCCGCGGCAACCCCACCGTTGAGGTGGAGGTCACTCTGGACGACGGCACCGTGGGCCGTGCGGCAGTCCCCTCCGGCGCGTCAACTGGTATGTACGAGGCCTGCGAGCTGCGTGACGGCGACAAGGGCCGGTTCGGCGGCAAGGGCGTTATCAAGGCCGTGGAAAATATCAACGGCGAGATAGCCGAGGCTATGGTGGGGCTGAACGCCCTTGACCAGACATCCATCGACAAAATGCTTATTGAGATAGACGGCACCCCCAACAAGACCCGCCTGGGCGCCAACGCCATGCTGGGCGTATCCCTGGCCACCGCCCGCGCCGCGGCTGAGGCCACCGGCATGAGCCTTTATAACTACATCGGCGGAGTAAACGCCAAAACTCTGCCCGTGCCCATGATGAACGTGTTGAACGGCGGCGCTCACGCCTCCGCTTCAAACGTGGATATCCAGGAATTCATGGTAATGCCTGTGGGCGCCCCCTCCTGGAAGGAAGCTCTGAGAATGTGCGCC
>CAZLIJ010000267.1:0-2244 GCA_964559305.1 uncultured Oscillospiraceae bacterium
CAGTTTATATAAACCAAAGTGGTATTAACGGCAAAATAATACAAAAATATACGGATTTAGTCGTATTTACCAATTTATACAATAATTGTATGATTTAAATCGTCTTGTGGGAGAAAGGAGAGATTTACCATGGTTTCGCGAGAGGATGTTCACGCGATAATATCCCAATTAGGAGTGGGATATAATTACAAAGGCGCAAGAATGATAGAAAGCGCTGTACTGCTGGCCCTGAAAGACCCCGGAGCACTGCAGCTTGTAGCCAAGTGGATATATCCCCAGGTAGCCAAAGAACTGGACACCACGCCGGAGCGGGTGGAGCGAAACATAAGAACAGTGGTCGAGATACTGTGGGACAATGACCGCGCAGCTTTTTGCGGAGTGCTCAACAGGAGCTTTCATCGTCGGCCGACCAATTCAGCGTTTCTTTCTGCGATTTCTGATCTCCTGTACCTGAAAGAGAGAACTCAGCTTATGACGGGAACATGATATGCGCGCAAAAGACCGCCCTTGGAGGCGGTCTTTTGCGCGCATATCACAATTACCTGTGCTGCAGGATAAAATTTATCAATTCCACCTTGGAGCTGACGCCAATCTTGCCGTATATGTTATATACGGTCTTTTTCACTGTGCCTTCGGCTATGGTGAGGGCTGCGGCGATCTCCCGGGAGGTGCAGCCGCTTACAAGAAGGCGCGTCACCTCTTTCTCCCTGGGTGACAGCCCTTCCAGAGCGTTGTCCATGCAGTCGCGCAGCTCATCGTACTGCACAAGGGTGAGGAACGCGGCCTGACCGTCTATGGAGGGAACCGCGGTGCCCAGATATCTCATGTTATTCAGAAATACGCAGTTGCATCTGACCGTGCCGCTTGTAACACTGGGCCGCACCAGCTTATCGACTACGGTATCAAGGACGCCGGGAATACCCAGCAGATCAGCGCAGGAGCGGCTGGTGTTGTGCACCTGAGCCCGGCCATCCCGGTATTCGACGATCCCGTATGCAGAGTCTGCGCCCATTGAGGAATTATTGCTGACGATTCCCATATACGGCATTTGAAGGCGATAATACTGATCCTTGCTCAGCATATGGATCTCAATAAGCACATGACGGGGCTCACAGCACACCGGGAAACACTCAATAAGCATATGGTAAAGTATGCCGCCGCGGATATAGGTGTCAAGATAGCGCACTACCGTGTTGTCCCGCTGGCAGGCCAAAAGAGTTTTTTTCGGATCAAGACAGAACATATGGCCCACCATGCCCGATATCTCTCCCCCTATGGGTATGCAGGTGATCTCAGACAAGCTTGTGCTGGCGCTTTCCAAAAACAACTGCCCGCAGGCTTCCCTGAACAGAACCGCGCTGCTGCAGGTCCTCTGCAGCATACCAAGGGAGAGATGGCTGATGCGGCAGGAAAGTGACAGATCAAAAAGGTCGGAAATGTGGTCCACCCGATGACCGATGAAGTGAAAATCATTGTCGCTGAAGGTGGCGCAGACGTTCCATACCACGCCGCCTATGTTCTTGAAAAAGGTAAAGCTTTCGGAACACCGGCTGAGCTCAGCCAGCATTTCCCGCATATATACGATGTCCTGATAGTTGTAGATAGAGTCTATCTCGCAGCCGATGATAGAGGCATCCAGCCCTTTTAAATCAAGGTAGCTGTCGGATGCTTCTGACAGGATAACTGACAGCGGAAAGCGGCTGTCTTCGGTGAATACCAATTCTAATCTGTCATAATCAGTGCAGGACATATTCTCGCCTTATCCTTTCAAAAAACTGTAGTTATTTATTAAAAGATACGACAAAAAGCAGCCTCTGTCAAAGGCTGCTGTCAATAACTGCGAACATTTTTCAAAATTATTTTGTAATTTTTGTCGAAAAAGGGGGATAATTTGTCAAAGATTACAAAGTATCCCCTTAACTGACGGCTACTGACAGCCGTGTTACCTCGCGGTACTTTTCCGCCACCCTGGGTATGATCTCGTTCCAGGGCCTGGAGATGGTGGAACGGGCGGCTGCGCCGGTCTTGTGAAGACCCTCCGGATCCGCCAGCACAGCGCAGATGCGCCGGGCAGCCGTGTCCGAAGAATTGTCTGTCAGGTATCCGTTGTACCCGTCCCGAACCTTTTCGGCGGCGTTGGAGCCCCGCAGAAGCAGGGAGGGAACGCCCATGGCCGAGGCTTCCCGCAGCACGAGGGGGGCGTTGTCGTACATGGAGGGGAAGAAAAACAGCGAGCTTGAAAGA
>CAZLIJ010000268.1:0-2242 GCA_964559305.1 uncultured Oscillospiraceae bacterium
TTATAACTTCACTCTTATAATCGCCCAGGCCGCCGCCATAGTGTCCTATCTGCCCGTGGGCATGATAGCTTCAAAGGTTGGCCGGAAAAAGACCATAATGGCCGGCGTCATAATGCTCACCGCGGCCTTCGGCACGGCGTCCTTTATGAGCGCGGAAAGCCCCACCATACTTATGAACTGCATGTTCGCGCTGGCGGGCATCGCCTGGGCCACCATCAACGTCAACTCCTTCCCCATGGTGGTGGAGATGTGCTCCGGCGCCGACGTGGGCAAATACACCGGCTTTTACTACACCGCCTCCATGGCGGCTCAGGTAGTCACCCCGGTGTTCTCCGGCTTTTTGATGGATAAATTGGGCATGACCGTGCTGTTCCCCTACGCCGCCATATTCACGGCGCTGGCCTTTGTCACCATGATATTCGTCCACCACGGCGATTCAAAGCCCGTCGCCAAAAAGGGCATAGACGCCCTTGAGGATCTGGACGCCGACTAAAGCTTGTCTAAAATAAGAAAGCGCGCCGCAAAATTTTGCGGCGCGCTTTCTTATTTAGTTCACGGCGGGTATCAGCGCTCCTCCACCTTGGTGATACATCTCTCCAGCCAGCCGCTTTTGAAATAGTAGATAACAAAGACTGCCGCGGTGATTATCCACGTTACGGGGTAGCACATGCTTATGCCCTTCACCGTGCCCCACACCGGTATCACGAATATTACCCACAGCACCCTCAGTCCGCAGATGCCCAGCACCGTTATTATCATGGGGCGAATGGCGTCTCCCGCTCCGCGCAGGGAGTTGGAGAGCACCTCGATAAAGGTCCAGACAAAATAGAAGGGGCAGAAGTAGGAAAGCATTTCCACAGCGTAATTGATAACCTCAGCGTCGTCCACAAAAATGTGGAAGCAGTACCGGCCAAATATCAGCAGCAGCGCGCTCATCACCACGGAAAAGCCCATGGCGATGGCAAGGCAGACCTTCACGCTCTTGTTCATCCGGTCGTATTTTTTCGCGCCGAAATTCTGGCCCACAAAGGCCATTATAGCCACGCCGAAGGAGTTGCTGACGCACCAGTAGATACCATCCAGCTTGCTGGAGGTGGTCCAGGCCGCCACCACCGTGGTGCCCAGATCGTTCACCGCCGCCTGAATGATGAGGTTTGAAAGCGAGTACATGGCGCTTTGCACGCCGGCGGGTACGCCGATATTCAGCATATGGCGCAGCTGCGGCCCGTGAAAGCGTATCTTGCCCAGCTCCAGCCGGCAGGCCTCGCCGCTCCGGCAAAGCTTAATAATGATCAGCACGGAGCTTGCCAGAAGCGCTATTGCCGTGGCCCAGGCGGCTCCCGCCACGCCCATTTTGAACACCACCACAAACAGCACGTCCAGCGCGATGTTCAAAAGAGTGCAGAACACAAGATAGTACAGCGGGCTTTTGGAATCGCCCACGGCCCGCAGTATGCCCGAGCCGATGTTGAAGATCAGCAGGGGTATGGTGCCCACAAAATATATCCGCAGATACTGTATGGAGGGCTCCATGATATCCTGGGGATTATGCACCACCCGCAGGGACCAGGGTGCAAGAAGAATTCCCAGCACTGTCAAAACCGCCCCCGCCGCCAGACAGAAGGCCACGGAGGTGTGCACGGCCTTTGAGACCCCTTCCTTATCCTCCGCGCCGTAATACTGGGAGATAATGACCGTGGCGCCGGAGGAAAGGCCGATGAAAAAGCCTATGACAAGGTTGAGGATAACGGCGGCGCTGCCGCCCACGGCAGCCAGCGCGGCCTTGCCCACAAATTTGCCCACGATAACGGCGTCCACGGTGTTGTAAAGCTGTTCAAACAGCGCCGCGCCCGCTATGGGGAAGAAAAAGCTCAGCAGCTTTTTCCATATTACGCCTGTTGTCAGGTCATATTTGTTGTCAGTAAGTTCCATAATTCAAAAAGAAGACAGAAGAGTGAAAAGCCCGACCGGTGTGAAACCGATCCGGGTTTTCACTCTTGTGTGTTTGGTTTTAACGCCCGGAGGCGTTCCTATACTATCTTTATCTCCCGGCACTTGCCCCGTCCGAATTTATCTTCCATGGCCTGTTTATATTCCGGGAAAACTTCCCTTGGCATCAGCGCCTGCACGCAGCCGGCAAAGCCGCCGCCGTGGACCCGCCACGCGCCCCGGCCCTTCAAAAGCTTTTCACTGAGCTCCAGGCCTTCCTTCAGCTTGGTGTCTCCGGTGGCGCTGGTGACGA
>CAZLIJ010000269.1:0-2232 GCA_964559305.1 uncultured Oscillospiraceae bacterium
CCGGATGCTGGCTGACATTGAAAGCGGTCTAATAGACACGGTTGTAGTCAAGGATCTTTCGCGCTTCGGCAGGGAAACGACGGGGCTCAGAGAAAACCTTGAATACCTTAAGCAAAAAGGAGTTCGTTTCATTTCTCTGGCAGACGGAACGGACACCCGAACCGGCTGGGACTTTTCCGCGCTGACTATGGCCGGAGCCATAAATTCGCTTTATGTTGTGGAGCTGTCGGAAAAGACAAGGAACGCCAGAAAGGCCATGGCCAGATCGGGAATGTATATGGGCTCTCACGCGCCATACGGGTATATGAAAGACCCGCTGGACAATCATCATCTTATCCCAGACCGCTTTTCCGCGGACATAGTGAGGCTAATATACTCCTCATATGCCGGAGGCATGAGCATACGGGACATTGCGGCAGCCCTGATACACGGGCGGATATACAATCCAAAAGCTTATTATGAGCATATAAGCGGCCTTCAGCGCTCTGATAAGATCCACCCGGAGTATCAATGGTTTCCGGGGACAATATACGATATACTTATAAATCAGGTCTATCTGGGCTGTGTGGTGTATGGCAAAAGCGAGGTGAAGCTTGTATATGACAGCGCCAGAGTTTATGTTCCCCGGGAAAACTGGATAGTAGTGGAGGATACCCATGAGGCGCTGATAGCAAGGGAACAGTGGACGGCTGTTCAAACCAGGCTTCACAGCAGAAATCTGAAGAAAAATATGGCAAAAATCCCGCGCCCCACTCCGTCAAAAGCCCGCCAGGACAAGGTGACTGAACTCAAGCGTCTTATACGCGGTACGGAAATCGCTTGATTTTATCCCTGTTCTTGTTATAATCGTCATGAAATATATAACGAGGTAAGGCTATATGAATATTGAATCCGCAAATAAACTTGAAAACTGCACACTGTTTCTTCTGGACATGGACGGCACCCTGTATCTCGGCGACGAGGTGTTTGACGGCGCCATTGATTTTATACACACGCTGGAAAAAAATGGCCGGGATTATATCTACCTGACCAACAACTCATCCCGGGCGGGAGTGGACTATGTGGGCCGGCTGCGGCGTCTGGGCTTCCCATGTGAGATGGAAAATGTTTTTACCTCCGGCATGGCCACCGGCGTTTATCTTAAGGAAAATTTTGCCGGAAAAACCGTTTTCCCTGTGGGTACCCGGGCCTTTATGGCGGAGCTGGAGAGCTACGGCGTGAAGCTGGGCGGCGTTGACGCCGCCGCCGTATGCGTTGGATTTGATACTGAGCTTACATACGACAAGCTTGATACCGCCGTGCATTTTCTGCGACGGGGCGCGGCATTCATCGCGGCAAATCCCGACTGGGTCTGCCCCATGCCCGCCGATGAGGTACTGCCCGACTGCGGCAGCATATGCGCGCTGCTTACTGCCGCCACAGGCGTTAAGCCCACGGTTATCGGCAAGCCGGACAGGCGCATGGTTGACATAATATCAAAGCAGCGGGGCGTGCCCAACTCAAAGATCTGCTGTGTGGGCGACAGGCTCTATACCGATATTGCCGTGGCGATAAACGCCGGCGCTGTATCAGTGTGTGTTCTGTCAGGAGAGACCTCGGAAAAAATGCTGGAGGAAGCCCAGACAAAACCCGATTACATCATGAAAGACGTAAGTGAGATAGCGGATATACTCAACAACAGGCTAAGATGACCCGCTTTTGCCCGCCGATATTATCGGCGGGCAGTTTTTTTGTCGAAAGCCCTTGCAATTATCCGCCGGCTGCCTTATAATACGAGAAAAGATTTTTAAGCTTCGGTACCGTGATGCCGGCAAAATCGCTTATATCGTGTGTCTGGGTGTTTTTATGCCCGCATATGTTGCGTATCTTGCCGTTTAGCGGCAGGATATTTTTTTGTGCCCGGAGGTAAAAATGAAACTCAAATCACAGCTCATGGACGAGCAGGGAATGAACCGCGCGCTGATGCGCATATCCCACGAGATCGCCGAAAAAAACCGCGGCGTGGAAAATGTGGTGCTGGTGGGCATCAGACGCAGAGGCGAACCCATCGCTGCCATAATCGCCGAAAACATCCGGAAGATCGAGGGCAGGGAGGTTCCCTGCGGCAGCGTGGATATAAGCTTTTACAGGGACGACCTCAGCCGTGTGTCCGAGTCACCGGTTATTCGCAAATCAGAGCTGCCCTTTGACGTGAACGACAGGGATGTGGTGTTGACTGACGATGTGCTTTAC
>CAZLIJ010000270.1:0-2230 GCA_964559305.1 uncultured Oscillospiraceae bacterium
CTTGACGGGCTGTATCTCGCAGGTGGAAAAGTCCACATACACGCAGCCGCCCAGAGAGCAGGTGAGCTGATCCATCAGGCCGCAGGGCTTGCCGAAGTGCAGGTTTTCCGCCTGCTGGGCCGCCCGGGCTATCACCACCGGCTCCATGGCGCCGTCGTTATAATACTGGTTCAGCACCCGGCCCACCAGCACGGCAAAAGCCGCAGAGGATGAAAGGCCGGAGCCCGCCTGCAAATTGCTTTCCACCTTGGCGTCAAAGCCGCCTATGTTCACGCACAGGTCGTAAAACGCCGAAGCCACGCCCCGTACCAGCGCTCTGGACGAGCCGAAATCATTGGGATGAACATCCAGATCCATCAGATTGACTTCAAAACTGTCATAGCCCTTGGAGCTTATGCGTATTATATTTTCCCCATTTGGGGAACACACGGCGCTGATGCCCAGATCCACTGCCGCCGCCAGCACCCGGCCCTTTTGGTGGTCGGTATGGTTGCCTGCAAGCTCTGTGCGCCCGGGCACAAAAAATCTGTCGTTCATGTATTCACCCGCAATTACTTTTTCCTGGCAAGAACCTTTTCTATTCCGGCGGCCACGCCATTGGCGTCCACGCCGTATTTTGCCAGCAGCTCGGCATATTTGCCGGACTCCGTAAAGGTATCTTTTATGCCCACAAATTCCGTGGGAGCGCCGGCGCCGGCGTTGGCCAGCACTTCGCTGACCGCGCTGCCCAGACCGCCGTAAATGTTGTGCTCCTCGGCGGTAACTATGGCGCCGGTCTCCGAGGCACACTTCAATATAAGCTCTCTGTCAATGGGCTTGATGGAATACATATCCACCACCCGCACGGAAACGCCCTTTGCCGCCAGCATTTCGGCGGCCTCCATTGCCTTGTGCACCATAAGCCCGCAGGCTATCACGGTGACGTCGCGCCCGTCGCGCACCACAGCGCCCCTGCCAAGCTCAAACTTTGTACCCTCGGCGTAAAGGTCGGGATAAACATCCCTTGAAAGGCGCAGATACACCGGCCCGTAATTATCCACGGCCCATTTGGTGGCCCAGCGGGTGCTCTCGGCGTCGGAGGGAACTATTACTCTCATATTGGGCAGGGCGCGCATGGCGGAGATATCCTCCAGCGCGTGATGGCTGGCCCCGTCCAGCGCGTCGGACATACCGCAGTAAGCGCCGCCGAATTTAACGTTCAGGTTTCCGTAGCAGACCTGACCCCGGGCGGCGATAAGGCCCAGCGTGGTCAGAAAAACGGTAAAGGTGTTCACAAAGGGGATCTTGCCCACAGCGGCAAGCCCCGCGGCGGTGGAGACCATGTCGGATTCGGCGATGCCCATGTTGAAAAAGCGCTCGGGATGGGCCTGACCGAAGATCTTGGTCTTGGTGGAGCCGGAAAGATCGGCGTCCAGCACCACGATGTCCTTGTTGTCGCTGCCCAGCTCCGCCAGAACGGAACCGTAAACTTCTCTTATGGCCTTTGACATCAGATCTCACCTCCAAGCTCTTTCATGGCAAGCGCGAAGCTCTCGTCGTCGATGGCCTTGCCGTGCCAGGCGGCCTTGCCTTCCATAAATGAAACGCCCTTGCCCTTGACCGTGTCGGCAATTATCATGGTGGGCACGCCTTTTGTGTTTTCCGCCTCATCAAAGGCGGCGTTCAGCGCTTTAAGATCGTGTCCGTCGCAGCGGATAACATGCCAGCCGAAGGCCCGCCACTTCGCCTCAAGATCTCTAAGCGGCATTATCTCGTCGGTGGTGCCGTCCAGCTGCACCTTGTTGTAATCGGTCACGGCGCACAGATTGTCAACACCGAATTTCGGCGCGGAGGCGGCAGCCTCCCACACGGCGCCCTCGTCCTGCTCGCCGTCGCCCAAAATGGCGTAAACTCTGGCGGCGGAGCCATTAAGCTTAAGGCCGATGGCCATGCCCTGAGCCGCGGCAAGACCCAGACCCAGCGGGCCAGCGGGCATTTCAACGCCGGGGGTGTGGTTGGTGGGATGACCCTGCAAAAGACTTTCCGTCTTGCGCAGCGTGTTCATCTCCCCGGCTGGAATAAAGCCTTTTTCAATAAGGTTGCGGTACAGCATGGGCGCGGCGTGGCCCTTGGAGAGCACCAGCCTGTCCCTGTTGGGATCGTCGGGCTTTTTCGCGTCGATATTCATGCGCTGCTGGTACAAAAGCGTCAGTATCTCGCACACGGAAAGGCTGCCGCCGGGGTGTCCCGA
>CAZLIJ010000271.1:0-2225 GCA_964559305.1 uncultured Oscillospiraceae bacterium
GCTGGACAACAGCACAGGCTATTCCGGCCAGCCGGTTTTGGGCTGCTCCTTCGTTTTGGACAGGCCCCTTGTCATAGTGTGCGGCTGCGCCGGCGATGAAGAGTTAGGAGGATTATGTCAACTTGAGACAGCTCACATTCTCACCCAGCGCACTAAGGACAGCTGGCGCGAGCTGCTGGGGCGGTTTTCCATGTCCGGCGGCTCTGAGGCCATGTGCAGGATGATGAACGGCTGGCTCGGCTATCAAACCATCGCCTGCCGGATGCTTGGAAGGGCGTCCATATATCAGTCCGCGATCAGCTGCAGGACAGCGTGAACATCATCCTCCTCTCCCCCGATTACGCCCGCTCCCAGATACTGGGTGCCTGCGGCCATCAGTACTCGGAGGGCGACGTGATGCACTGGTGGCACCGCCACCCCGACGGGGACAGGGGTGTGCGCACCCGCTGCTCCGACGACCTTTTGTGGCTGGTGTGGGCGCTGTGCGAATACACGGAAAAGACCGGCGATTTGAGCATCTGCGGCGAGTGCATATGTTATGTTAACTCAAGTCCTCTTGCTGAGCATGAGAGCAGCCGCTATGAAACCCCTGCCCGGGGCTCTGAAGCCGGCACGGTGCTGGAGCACGCCCTGCGGGCGGCGGAGGCTTGCGTAGCCCGGGGCTCGGGGCCCCACGGACTATTGAAATTCGGCTCCGGCGACTGGAACGACGGCATGGACAGGGTGGGCGGTGAAAGCGTTTGGCTGACATGGTTTTTTTCCCACTGCGCCGAAAGGTTTTCCAAGCTGCTTTATAAGTTATGTCAACCAGACGCTGAAAAATACGCTGAGTTTGCCCGCCGGGCGGGACACGCGGCGGATAATTGCTGGGACGGGAGCTGGTATCTGCGGGGCTACTGGCCGGATGGAGTGCCTCTGGGCAGTCACGCCTGCCGCTGCTGCCGGATAGATTCAATATCCCAAAGCTTTGCCGCGCTGTGCCCACAGGCCGACGAAAAGCGTGTGGACGAGGCGCTCATCAGCGCCCTTGACGCACTTTTTGACCGCAAAACCGGCGTGGTGAAGCTATTTGACCCGCCCTTTGAAAACTGCTCCCGCTCGCCGGGCTATATAGAGAGCTGCGGCGGGGGCTTTCGAGAAAACGGCGGGCAGTACACCCACGGGGCCATATGGCTTGCCATGGCTCTGCTGCGCCGGGGCAAGACCGAGGAAGGGCGGGCCGTTTTGGAAGCCCTGCTGCCGGAAAATCACGATCTCTCCGTTTATCTGGGCGAGCCCTTTGTTCTGCCGGCGGACGTGTATTCCGCGCCGGGGCATCAGGGCGAGGCGGGCTGGACCTGGTATACCGGCTCCGCCGGGTGGTATTTCCGGGTGGTGACGGAGGAGCTTTTAGGCATCCGCCTTGAAAACGGCGCTTTGAAGCTTCAGCCCCGGCTTTCCGATTATACCGCCCTCTGGCGCAGCCCCGACGGTGGGGAGCACCGAATAACCGTGCGTGGCGGCAAATCTGAAATTAGCTGAAGCGCCGTCAAATAACACTACCAAAACAGGCGGTAATATGTTAAAATAGATTCATTATTCAATGTGAATTTTACTTCATTTGGAGGTGTCTCCGTTTGGATATGACAAGACTGGAGATAATGCCCGGCGTGTGGCTGAGCGCACTGCGCACGGATAAATTCAAAACCGGCTGTCTCAGCGCCACGCTGCTGACCCAGCTTGATAAGGATGCGGCTTCCATGAACGCCCTTATCCCCTTTGTGCTGCGCCGGGGCACGGTGACAAGTCCCGACATGGACGCGCTTTCCGCCCGACTGGACGGTATGTACGGCGCGGCAATAGAGCCGGTGGTGCGGCGCATTGGCGAGATCCAGTGCACCGGGCTGTACGCCAGCTTTCCGGAGGACAGGTATCTGCCCGCCGGAGCGGATGAATTTTCCCGCACAGCCCAGCTGACAGCGGAAATGCTGCTGGCCCCCAACACCCGGGGCGGGCTGCTGCTGCCGTCATATGTGGACAGCGAAAAGGGCAAGCTTATCGAGCTTATCCGCAGCCGGGTGAACGACCGGCAGGGCTACGCGCTGCAGCGCTGCATTCAGGAGATGTGCTGCTGCGAGGCTTACTCCGTGCTCCGCTTCGGCGACGAGGAAACGGCGGAGGCCATCCATTATCAGAAGCTTACAAAGCACTATCACGACCTGCTGTCCCGGTCGCCAATAGAGCTA
>CAZLIJ010000272.1:0-260 GCA_964559305.1 uncultured Oscillospiraceae bacterium
TGCCACGGCGACGGGGAAGAGGGCTGCGGCTGCGGCGGCCATGACGACGAGGGCGACTGCGGAGGCGGCTGCTGCGGTCACTGATATCCGCTGACGCAAAAGATAACAGTAATAAAAGATGTCGGCCACAAAAGTGACCGACATCTTTTTTGCATTAATATATGGCGCAGGAGAACGGAAAACATCATTCCTTATATTCAAAGGTGATGTCGTAGATGTTGACCATGTCGCCGTCCTTGCAGCCCAAAGCCTCCATGCGC
>CAZLIJ010000272.1:270-2219 GCA_964559305.1 uncultured Oscillospiraceae bacterium
TGATATACACCCGCGTCCCGCAGTATGCGGTCGAACCACAAAAGGCTTTCGTTGTCGCCAAAGTTGACGGAAGCCACCAGCTTCTGAAGCCAGGGCCCGTCCAGATACCACATTTTGCCGTCGTGGTCTATGCTCAGCTCGGCGGAGGTGTCTATGACCGGCTCCGGCTTAACATAGTCAGCCTCAAAAGCGCCCACCGGCGGAATCTGGGCAAGCAGCTCGGCGGCGGCGTTCACAAGCTCCCGGGTTCCGGCGTGAGTGACTGCGGACAGCTCAAAAAATCTGTAACCCAGCTGGTCTACGCATTTTTTAAGCCGGTCTATGCCGCTGCGGTCGTCGCCCAGAAGGTCGCACTTGTTGGCGGCCACGATCTGAGGCCGCGCGGCAAGATCCGCGCTGTACTCCTTAAGCTCGGCGTTGGTGGCCTTGAAATCCTCCACAGGGTCCCGGCCCTCGCTGCCGGACACGTCAACCAGATGAATGAGCACACGGCAGCGGTCGATGTGCCGCAGAAAATCGTGCCCCAGCCCGGCGCCCTCGGAGGCGCCTTCAATTATGCCGGGGATGTCAGCCATGACAAAGCTGACGCCTTCGTTCACATACACAACGCCCAGATTGGGATAGAGAGTGGTGAAGTGGTAGTTTGCGATCTTGGGATGAGCCTTGCTGACCACGGACAACAGGGTGGATTTGCCCACGTTTGGAAAGCCCACCAGACCCACGTCCGCCAGCAGCTTAAGCTCCAGAACAATGTCGTGGTTCTCCCCAGGCAGACCGGGCTTGGCGAAGTTGGGCACCTGACGGGTGGGCGTGGCGAAGTGCATATTGCCCCAGCCGCCTCTGCCGCCCTTTGCCGCCACATAATCCTCCCCGGAGGACATATCGTGCATCAGGGCGTTGGTCTCGGCGTCCCTTATAAGCGTGCCCCGTGGGACTTTGATGCGCATGGCTTCGCCCACCTTGCCGGAGCAGCGCTTGGTGTCGCCGTTGGCGCCGTTGCCGGCGGTGTATTTGCGCTTATAGCGAAAATCCATCAGGGTGGACATATTGTCGTCCACAGTGAACACAACGTCGCCGCCCTTGCCGCCGTCGCCCCCGTCGGGGCCGCCGGCCGCCACATATTTTTCCCTGTGAAAGGCCACGGCACCGTTGCCGCCGTCGCCTGCCCGGATAGAGATCCTTGCCTTATCTACAAATGAATTTGCCATTTATTTGCCTCCCCTCGAAATAAAAAGCGGGGCCACGCCGGGAATAAAAAACGGGGACGGAAATCTCCGTCCCCATTATTGTAGCCTTACTGAGCAATCTCGTAAACAGAAACCATTTTGCGGTCCTTGTCCTTGCGCTCGTACTTTACCTTGCCGTCGATGAGGGCGTACAGGGTATCGTCCTTGCCTTTGCCGACATTGTTGCCGGGATGGACTTTGGTTCCGCGCTGTCTGACGAGGATGTTGCCGGCCAGAACGAACTGACCGTCGGCTCTCTTGGGGCCAAGACGCTTGGACTTACTGTCGCGGCCGTTCTTGGTTGAACCCATACCTTTTTTATGTGCCATTAGGGATTACACCTCCATTTGTCAAAATCAGTATGCGGAATATCAGCCGTTGATGGCTTCAATCTGAACCTTGGTGTAGGGCTGTCTGTGGCCCATTTTGCGCTTTTCACCCTTCTTGGGCTTGTAAGTAAACACCTGCTGGGCGCTGCGCTTGTCGGGCAGGAAGAACTCGTCGCGGTAGTGGGTGATGAAGCGCCCCAGCCGCCTGCCCATGTCCAGCAAGCGGAACTCCGCCCACAAGTCCATCAGACCGTTGCTGGAGGGCGTGCCGGTCAAGCCCACGATGCGCTGTACCTTGGGACGCGCCTTCATCAGGCTTCGGAATCGTTTTGCCTGATAGCTCTTGAAGCTGGACAACTCGTCGATGACGACCATGTCGTAGTCGAAGGGCAGC
>CAZLIJ010000273.1:0-2208 GCA_964559305.1 uncultured Oscillospiraceae bacterium
TTTTTCGTCAGCGGCGGCGGATATCTGCGCCAGCTCCCCTTCCGTCAGGCTTGTCCGGTAAAGTCCGTCGGCTGAAAGCTCCCCCAAAAGCCTGTCCCAAAACTCCCGCAGCTCCATATCCTCCGGCAGGAAAGAGCGGATATTGCCTATCCTGCTGCGCACGGATTTGGCGCTTTTGGAAGTGAATTTAGCGGGATCCGCGTTCAGCGCGCCGGCCACCATGGCGGGGTCGGAATCGAAAAGCAGCGTTCCGTGGTGAAGTATCCGGTTTTTATAAATCCTCTGAGCCACGCCGGAGATTTTCTGCCCGTTCACGGTGATGTCGTTGCGCCCGGAGGTCTGGGCGCTGACGCCCATGGCCGCAAGCGCCCGGCACACGGGCTTTGTGAAGCGGTCGATGCTCAAAGCCGCCGCGTCGCCCAGCTCAGTTATAAATGAATAGTTCAGGTTGCCCAGATCGTGGTACACGGCGCCGCCGCCGGTCTGGCGGCGAACCACGGTGACGCCGTGCTTGTCCACAAAGGCCTGATTGATCTCACCGGCGGTATTCTGATTGAGCCCTACCACAACGGTGTTGGCGTTTTGCCACAAAATCAGCCACTCATCCTGTGTTTTATTTTTAAGCACATACTCTTCAAAGGCCAGATTAAAGCACGGGTCAGTGGAATGAGTCTCAAGATAGTTTACCGGCATCCCTTATGCCTCCTGAGTTTTTTCTCAGTATACTCCGTTTATCCGTCAATAACAAGGTTTTGTCTCAACAAGGCGAGATTTTTTGAGGTTTATGCAAAGAAAATCAGCGTCCCGTCTTGGCGGGGCGCTGATTTTCTCAATTATTGCTATGAAAATATCATTTTCAGCTTCTCATCTATCTTTTCCGCGAGCAATCGGTGGCCTTCAGGCGACATATGTATGCCGTCAAAGGCCATTTCCGGCCCCCACGAGCCGGCGTCCGCGAATTCCACGCCGTATTTTTCCGCCAGCGCGGCATAGGGCCGGCCCAGCTTTGAGATTATGCCGCAGCGCCAGTCCATCCCCTCCAGCGCGGCCCGGGGCGGCGCCACAAGAAGAAATGCTGCATTTTTCATAGCGGGCAGAGCCAGCGTGCGGCTTATAAGCTCCTCCATCCTGTCCCCCACGGCCTGAGGTGTGGGCGAGGGCATAAAAAGGGCGTCATTGGAGCCCAGCATTACAATGAGGCAGTCCAGCGGCGCTTCCTTTTGCAGCGCCTGATCCAGCGCGGCAAATTCCGGCGGCGATGTGGGTATCTGCCTGCCGTTGGAGCCGTATTCGGCCACCAGCCATTCCGGCATGGCGTTCAGCCGCCCGGTCCAGCGCACTGCCGGGGAAAGAATGTCGCCCGCGTAACAGCGCGGATCGTAGCCATAGGTGTTGGAATCGCCGTAGCACACCAGCTTTCTTATTCTCATGTCTCCTGCCGCTCCTTCCCACATGGCCGGCGGCGCCGGGGATCATTTGATCTTCAGCGTGCGCAGATAAACCTTTTCTTCACTGGTTATGCGGAAGCTCTCCACCGCTTTTTGTATGGTCTTGTTGTGGGTCCATTTGTTCAGCCGCTTTTCCTGAATAAAGGGTACCACGTCGTCCCACTGCTTGCTCAGGGCCGTGGCAAAATACCAGGCTATCATCATGTTTATGTAATACTCGTCCGACTTTATCTCCGCCACCCACTCCGGGTATTCCGGCGAAAACTCTCCGTCCAGATAAAATGTCATCAGCATCTCGATGCCGAAGCGGACGATATAGGTACTGCCGGAATTTATCCACTGGGGTATCTTTCCCCTCAGCTCCGTCAGATGCCTTATAAACACCTTGGGACTTATCAAGTCGCAGGTTGCCCAGTTGTCCACATAGGGCAAGAATTCGTCCAGCCCGGCCACCACCTTGTCATAGTCCTTCATTATGCTCAATATGGCGCCGTGCAGATTGTATTCGTCATAGTATTTGTGGGGCAGGCATTTCAGATAATTCGCCGTTTCCGGCTTTCCGGCCAGCTCCTTGGCCAGCGCCCTTATAGCCGGTGTACGCACGCCGATAACACTATCAGCGTCGGCAGAGGGTATAAGAGTAAGCTGAAAATCTCTGTATTTCACGTCCTGAAGCGAAAAAAGCCGTGACTGTATTGTTTGTTCCGTCTGGTCCATCTCAGCCTCCGATTTCCACCTTGTAATATTTCTCGTCTTAAAT
>CAZLIJ010000274.1:0-1045 GCA_964559305.1 uncultured Oscillospiraceae bacterium
AATTCCGTGATCCCGTCCCGGCTGGTGACGGCTATATCCTCGTCGTGGCTGTTGATGATGGTCTTCACAAGGTACAGCCCCAGACCCACGCCGTCCTTATCCATGCTGCGGGAACGGTCGGATTTGTGGAAGCGGTCAAATATAAAGGGCAGATCGCTTTCCGGTACGGTATCGCCCCGGTCTTTCACGGAGACATAGGCTTTGCCGGAGTTCTTATAAAGAAGCACCGTTATAACGGAGTCTTGGTATGCAAATTTAACGGCGTTGTCCACCAGATTGTATATGACCTGGGTTATGGCGTCGGGATCGGCAAACACCATAATGTGATCCTCCGGCAGCTGCAGATCCATGTCCAGATTCTTTTCCGTTGCCCGGGATTCAAAACTGAGAAGGGTCTGGAGTATAAGCTCGGTCAGGTCAAAATCCCGCCGGCGGGTCTTGTCGGACACCCGGGCCTGAAGCTGGGATACGTCCAGCATGTTGCGCACAAGACGGCTGAGCCGGCGGGTCTCGTCGGCTATGGCGGCCAGATATTTGTCCTCATCGGTCTTGGGGATGGTGCCGTCCAGAATACCGTCGGCAAAGCCGGCGATGGTGGTCATGGGCGTGCGGAGCTCGTGGGATATGTTGGCGATAAACTCCTGGCGGTGGGTTTCGGATTTTTCCAGATTGTCCGCCATGTCGTTGAAGGAATCTATAAGCGTGCCTACCTCGTCCATGCGGCCGCCTTCGTTTTTTACACGCACGGAAAAGTCGCCGTGGGCGAATTTCCTTGAGGCCACGGCCATTTCATCCAGCGGCTCGGCCATGCGCTTTGAAAAGATAAGCGACAGCAGCAGAGCCACCAGCAGCACCGCGGCCGCCGCGGCCACATACACCCACATAAAGGCGTGATAGGCGCCCACCATGGATGAGGTGTCGCAGGATACGAAAACATAGCCCAAAAGCTCCCCGGCGGCGGAATCGATGGGTTTTGCCACCACAAAACGGGTGCCTGAATAGAAACCGTCCAGATTTGTCAGCTGGTCGATAGAGCCGCCGGTCT
>CAZLIJ010000274.1:1055-2207 GCA_964559305.1 uncultured Oscillospiraceae bacterium
AGCAGGGACATCACGTTTGCGCTCAGCTGCATTCCGATATGCCGGCACACCAGCTCCTTGTCTGAGCAAAGAACTATCACGCCGTCCTCGTTGGTGACAAATATGTGGTTGCCGGAGCTTGTGGCCATGGAGCTTATCACTATGCGCAGATCCCAGCTGGATATATCCTCCCGCAGATAAAGGGCCGAGGCCGCGCGTGTTACCTCGTCGGCGTTGCGGTCCATTCTTTCCCGGTATTCACTGATGATATAGGTGCGGCCCAGAATGAGGAACGCGGAACCCAGCATGACAAAGGACACAATGACCAGCGCGGCGGTCGCTATGAAATTTTTAAAGTATATGCTGCTGTTTTTCATAGCGGAACCCCGTCTTTATTCTTCGACTTCAAATTTGTATCCCACGCCCCAGACTGTTTTAAGCGACCACTTTTCGGAAACGCCCTCCAGCTTTTCTCTAAGGCGCTTTATGTGCACGTCCACCGTGCGGGAGTCGCCGAAATAATCAAAGCCCCAGACCTCGTCCAGCAGCTGATTGCGGGTGAACACCCGGTTGGGCGAGCTGGCCAGATGGAAAAGAAGCTCCATCTCCTTGGGAGGCGTGTCCACCTTCGCTCCGTTCACGATAAGCTCATAGGAGTCGAGGTTTATTATCAGCTTGTCAAAGCTGAGCTTATGCGCGGCGGGAGTGTCGCCGTCGTCAGAGCGGCGCATGACCGCGTGTACTCTGGCCAGCAGCTCCTTGACCTCAAAGGGCTTGGTGATGTAATCATCCGCGCCCATTTCAAGCCCGGATATCTTGTCGCCGGTCTCGCCTTTCGCGGTGAGCATGATTATGGGCACCTTTGAGGTTTTGCGTATCTCGCCGCAGACCTGCCAGCCGTCCATAATGGGCAGCATTATATCCAGCAGGACTATGTCCGGCTGGTAGGATTCAAACATTTCCACTGCCTTGCCGCCGTCCGGCGCAATGGCCACTTCGAAGCCGTCCTTGCCCATATACAGGCGCAGAAGCTCCGCAATATTGCTGTCGTCTTCGACAACGAGGGCTTTTTTAGCCATTTCAGCTCCTCCTCAGATCATTACAAACATATTTTATCAATTATACACCGATTATAACGCGGCAAAAAGCATAAAGGTTAAAAAAATGTGAAAT
>CAZLIJ010000275.1:0-2199 GCA_964559305.1 uncultured Oscillospiraceae bacterium
ACCTGCGCAACGAGAAGATCGGCTACAAGATCCGCGAGGCTCAGAGCCAGAAGATCCCCTATATGCTCATAATCGGCGACAAGGAAGCCGAGGCCGGCACAGTTTCCGTGCGTACCCGCAGCGGCGGGGACATGGGCTCCATGCCGCTGGACGAGTTTATCGCCAAGGTGACGGAACAGACAAAGTCCCGTACGCTGGACGCAGTGTGACTGGAAAATATTAACTGACATATAAAATCTTGCTCCTTCACAGAATATCTATGATAATCTGTGAAGGAGCTGTTTTCATGTCCGTTAAAAAGCGAAAACTGGTGCTGGCTCTGGCAGTGATCTTTGCCGTTAATATACTGGCCATCGCTCTGGCTCAGAGCGCTCTGGCGGGAGTATATAAAAAAGGCTCCTCCGGGGCCATGGTCAGCCAGATACAGACAAGGCTGAAAAGCTGGGGATATTATTCCGGAGCTGTGGACGGGGTATACGGCTCGGCCACTGAGAAGGCCGTCAGATACTTCCAGTCCGCAAACGGACTTGCGGTTGACGGTCAGGCGGGGGACAAGACTTTGGCCGCTCTGGGGCTTTACGATACCGGCTCGTCCGGCTCATCGGGGTCCTCCGCCTCCGGGGACGCGGCTCTGCTGGCCAGACTTATATCCGCCGAGGCCAGAGGCGAGCCGTATATCGGCCAGGTGGCCGTGGGCGCGGTGGTGCTCAACAGAATCAAGCACCCCTCATTCCCCAACAGCCTTTCCGGCGTAATTTATCAGTCCGGCGCTTTCTCCTGTATTGACGACGGGCAGTTCAACGAGCCGGTGGCCGACAGCGCTTATCGGGCCGCAAACGAAGCGCTCAACGGCTCCGACCCCACCGGCGGCGCCATATACTATTTCAATCCTGTCACTGCCACCAGCAAATGGATATGGTCCAGACCCCTGCTGCTGGTCATAGGAAAGCACAGATTCTGCTCGTAATTTATTGCAATCGGCGGGGCGGACGGTTATAATGTAAAAAAATCCGTCAGCGGATACCGGGCGGCGGGCCTCCAACGGGAGGACCGCCGCTTTTTGAAAATATATTATAATGAGGAGAGCTGCTATGAGATTTGTTACATATGAGCAGAACGGGGCGGAGCGCGTGGGAGTAATGGCTGCCGGGGGAGACAAGGTCGTCCCCATAGCGGAGCTGGGCTTCGCCGCCGGCGATATGAACGAGTTTATCCGTGAACTCAATGGGAAAAGCATCCCCGAAAAAGCGCTGATGGGCAAAAATAGCGTCAGCCTGAATGAAATAAAGCTGCTGGCGCCCATACCCCGTCCGGAGCGGGACGTTGTGTGTCTGGGGCTCAATTACAGGGAGCACGCCGCGGAGGCCGCAAAGGCCGATCAGGGCTATGACCAGCAGCGGGGCGACGCCGTGTATTTTTCAAAGCGCGTGGACACAGCCGTGGCCCCGGGCGACAATATAAACGGGCACTTTGATATATGCAGCCAGCTTGATTACGAAGCGGAGCTGGCCGTGGTCATCGGCCGGGACGCAAACCACGTCAAAGCGGAAAACGCCCGGGAGTATATCTTCGGCTATACTATATTAAATGATGTTTCCGCCCGCAATCTGCAGCTCAAGCACAAACAGTGGTATTTCGGCAAAAGTCTGGACGGCTTCACACCCATCGGACCGTGGATAGTGAGCCCCGACACCCTTTCGGGCGCGCCCAGCGCGGACATACGCTGCTATGTCAACGGTGAAAAGCGTCAGGACAGCAATACAGAGCGCATGATCTTCGATATTCCTTATATAATAGAGGAACTTTCCGCCGGCATGACATTGCACTCCGGTACCATAATCTCCACCGGCACCCCCAGCGGTGTGGCGCTGGGCATGGATGAGCCCAAATATCTCAACGCCGGGGATGTGGTGCGCTGCGAAATAGACGGGATCGGCGTGCTGGAAAACACCGTAGGCTGAATTTTGTAAGCGGCGCTGTCTTTCCGCCGAGGCGGAGAGGCGGCGCCTATTTTGTGCCGTCGGCGCCGCTGACCACAACATTTTGACCCGCAATTTTCCAGGAAAAAAAGATTAAGAAATCCGGCATAAAAGTGTTGACAAGGGGGGTCATAAAGTGGTATATTAAGCAAGCTCTCCTGTGAGGGCAAGCGAAAAAGAGTGTACCTTGTAAATTAAACAATGTAAGAAGCTTATGCTA
>CAZLIJ010000276.1:0-2193 GCA_964559305.1 uncultured Oscillospiraceae bacterium
CTGCTGTTTTGATTATTTTACCACCAGCCGGCAAAAATGTCTATGTCAGCAGGACAATTTGAACGCGGCATCAGAAATATCCGGGAAAACTACGGCGTTTTACATGTAGAAGAGCCCTCCATACGGTAAAGCATCGAGGCTCGCAGGCATTATTGGTGTTGCTTTTTTCCGTATATTCATTTTACAATGAATTTTTTATCGCAAAGCTGATATTGAACGAATTAGGAATCCCACATACTCGCCCGGGCGATTGAGGCTTAATTCTCCGTGATGGTATTGAGGCAGTATCTGCATTTTACTATCAGGAATTGCAGTATGTAGAATTTCAGCAGAACGGAGCATTCTATTTTGCTCCTTGCCGCCTACGAGGATCGTTACACTGGCAGTTGTATCGCCAAGATTAGATTTTACTGCATAGGAAGAATTGGATTTTAAAAAGCGAATCATATCTTGTTTGCGTATTTTACAGGTGTCGCGATAATAGTCATCAAATAGCTTTGGCTGAATCTTCAATGATTCAAATTGCATTTTGGAAAACCATTCATTTTTAATCAGCCCATAACTGATGCCGAATGTAGGAGCGATCAATGCGGCCGTCAATGGCATAGGCACGACCAAAGTGCTTTCAATGACCGCACAGGAGCATATATTGCTTCTTTGGGAAAGCATTTCAACCAGAATTTGCCCACCTAAAGATAATCCGCCTATGGCTAAAACTGTACCGTTAAAGTTTTCGTCGATATAGTTTATAATTTCTCTGGCGTTGTTTTCTATCGTTGTAAAAGGAGTATCACTGTCTGCGTGTCCATCCAGCACCGGAAGTACAACGTGATAGTTTGCTTTAAGGAAATCTGCTTCGTCCCGATAATTCCACCACGACAGGCCTCCTCCATGCAGAAGCACAACGACTTCCGGGTTTTCATTTCCGTATTCTATTGTTTTCATTATATTACCCCTTAATCACAGGCAAATTATACATACAATTTTTATCCAAGTATATCACGGACAGCATAAAAATTCCATAACACTCCATTGTGGGGGGAGTCGGCAGCTTCAACAGATGGGCTGAATCCAGCTTGCTCCAAAGGTGATTCTACAGACTTCATATCGTCCATAATCCTCACGCTCATACAGACCGATCTAAAATAGTTCCTCAAACCTCAGGCAAGAAATTCTGGAGCCATCCGGGCATGCACTGAAAATTTATCCGCTCACCCGCTGACTGGAAACTGTACGCCGCTCTGCGCGAGTTCAAATGGGTCAAAGTCCATGATGATGGCCCTTGTACCCGATATTCTCGAATCCATGGCGGTCTGTATCGGGTATTGCAGAGGACTTGTCTGATACATATAGTTCAGCCATGTGTACAGCCCGCCGCTTTTCCAGCTTATCACCTGCACCGCATAGGTCATATAGCCCCGGCAATCTTCCGCGCCTCTGGGAAAGGAGAATACGGCAAAAGAATCTGTCCTTGTTTCAGCTCCGAAAAGGTCTGTCTGACCATAGGTCTTTTTCTCAATACTGTAAAAGTCTGAGCATAACGCGCCGCCGTTATCACTGCACAGCACTCTGCCCGACGGCTCTTCAAGCGCGCATTGTCCCTGATTTCTGAGATATGACGGCCACAGCTGAAGCGTCTCCGTGCCTCTGTAAGCGGGCGACGTTTTCCAGCGGAAAAAGTGAAATATCTTCCATACTCCCTCTTCGTCGGGCAGTTCCACACCCACACATATGAAGTGAATTTCACTTGTTGATGAAGCGGTCCCGTCATCCGCCTGGGGATAATCGCTTTCTTCAACAAGTATCCGCTTTGCGCCCCGGCATGACAGCAAATCCTCATCGGTCAGGTCATCCATCGCTGACATCGGGAAGCCGGCTTCGGCAAGCTCGTCTCTGACGCTCTGAATCTGTGTGTCTGCGGAGTTTTCCTGTGGCTGCCATGCCATGGGATAACGACTGAAAAATATATACCCGCAGGCAATACCTGCCAAAACTGCCGCCGTAAGAACAATCGTAAGCGCCCTGTCTGACAGCTTTATCGGCGCTGCGCGTATGGAGTATCCCGCCTCGTCCAGTTCCGCTGACAGCCTGACAAGATTTATTATTATGAATATATAAGCCACTGTCAGCAGTATCGCGGCGGCAACACCCTGATATTTTATCACTGCCAACACACAGGTCAAAACATACCAC
>CAZLIJ010000277.1:0-2192 GCA_964559305.1 uncultured Oscillospiraceae bacterium
CATGGAGGAAATGGGCGTGGGCTGCGTGGTTGTTCTGGGCGGCGACGGCACCTCCAGAGCCGCGGCCAAAAAACTGCGCAAAACGCCCCTGCTGTCTATATCCACCGGCACCAACAACGTCTACCCCGCCATGATGGAGGGGACCGTTGTCGGCATGGCCGCCGCCGCTGTTGCCCGGCTTAATGACCCTTACAACGTGTGCATACACGACAAGCGGGTGGAGGTATATGTAAACGGCGAGTATCGGGACATGGCCCTGATAGACGCCGTCATATCCGACGATACCTATATCGGAGCCAAGGCCATATGGGACCCCGCACGTATCAAATACATTGTGGTCTCCCGCTGTCACCCGGCAACCATCGGCTTTTCCGCCGTACCGGGAGTTTATCAGACCGTGGAAGATACCGACGATTTCGGCTATGCGGTGGAGTTGGGCAAGGGCGGAAAAAAAGTGCTGGCCCCCATTGCGGCTGGCGTGCTGACGCCCATGGAGATCGCTTCTGCCAAAAAACTGGAGTTTGGAGAAAAGTATTCCTACACCGCGGCGGAGCCTGCGATGATCGCGCTGGACGGCGAGCGCGAGGTAAAGCTTTTCGCCGGAGACAGGGCGGATTTTGTCATTGAGAGGAACGGCCCATGGCGTGTGCTGCCCCGCAAGGCCATATCCATGGCGGCGCAGCGCGGTCTGTTTTTTGAAGGATAACAAATAATTTTATGTATAAAAAGGAGAGATAACATGGCCAAAGTCGTAGTAATGCCTAAGCTGGGTCTGACGATGACGGAAGGCACCGTTTCAAGCTGGCTGAAAAAGGAAGGGGACGCCGTAAAGGAAGGCGAACCGCTGTTTGAGGTGGAGACCGATAAGCTGACTAATACAATAGAGGCTTCCGCCACCGGTGTTTTGAGAAAAATAATAGCCGGAGAGGGCGTCACGGTGCCAGTACTGGACAAGATCGCCGTCATCGCGGCGGCAGACGAGGACATCTCCGGCCTCCTTGCCCCCGGCGCGGCTCCGGCTGCGGCAGCTCCCGCAGCGTCTGTGGCTCTCGCTGTGGCGGCAGCCCCTGCAAGACCCGCGGGTGAGAGGGTCGTGGCTTCGCCCAGAGCCAAGAAGCTGGCCAGGGAAAAAGGCATCGATATAGCTCTTGTCACCGGTACCGGCCCCAATGGCCGCGTCACCGAGGAGGACGTGGAAAACTACAAGGCCGCTCCCGCCGCCCCGGCGGAGCCGGCAGTGAAGGCGTCTCCGCTGGCAGCCAAGGTGGCGGCCGACGCGGGCATAGACCTTGCCGACGTGCCAAATCACGGCAGAGTGCTGGCTCAGGATATCCTAAGCTACCTTGAAAACAGCCGGGAAAAAGGCGCCGCGGCAGAGCGCGAGGAGACCGTGGCCATGAACGGTATGCGCAAGGCCATAGCCAAGAATATGCTCAACTCCCACATGACAAGTCCCACCGTCACCTTCAATCTGGGCGTAGATATGACCGCCATGAAGGATTACCGCGAGCAGCTAAAGGGCAAGGATATAAAGGTCAGCTACACCGACCTGCTGGTGAAATTCGTGGCCAAGGCCCTCACGGAATATCCGCTTTTGAACTGCTCTGTGGCTGACAACAAGATAATATACAAGCACTATGTGAACATGGGCGTGGCAGTAGCTCTGGATAACGGCCTTGTGGTGCCCAATGTGCCAGACGCGGACAAAAAGAGCCTGACACAAATACACGACGAGGTTAAGGATCTGGCCGAAAAAGCCCGCTCCGGCGGTCTGCCCATGGAGGCGCTGAAGGGCGGCACCTTCACAATTACAAACCTGGGTATGTACGGCATTGAGAGCTTCTCACCAATCATAAATCAGCCTGAGGTGGCCATACTGGGCGTCACCACCATGGAGGACAAGGTAGTGGTGAGAAACGGCGAAATGGTCATTCGTCCGATAATGAACCTGTCGCTGACCGCCGATCACCGGGTGGTGGACGGCTCTGTGGCCGCGGAATTTTTGCAGAGGGTCAAGACCCTGCTGGAAAACCCCGCGCTGATGCTGGCATAAGGAGGAGAAAATAATGGGAAAAGTAGTTGTAATGCCCAAGCTTGGCCTTACCATGACCGAGGGCACCGTTGACGAGTGGAAGAAAAAAGAGGGCGACGCCGTAAAAGAGGGCGACGTGCTGTTTTCCGTTTCCACGGAT
>CAZLIJ010000278.1:0-2176 GCA_964559305.1 uncultured Oscillospiraceae bacterium
CTCCGAGGAGCGCTGGTTGGCAAAGAGCACCTTCATGGCAGTCAGCGCGCTTTTGCCGCTCAATCTGGACTCCCGTTTTTCCAGAATAGATGAAACGAACTCGTCTATGACCCCTGTGGAGGTCCTCCCCCCCGTGGTCTGTTCTTTATTGGAGGTGAGCTTATCAAGCTCATAGGGCACGACCGTGCCGTCCCGCTTTTCCACGATAAGCGAATAGCGTGGGTCGTCGTACATCCTCACAACGCCGTTTTTGCAGTAGATCTTTGTGGAGTTGTCCTCTGTGCCGTAGTTTGTCCAGCTGACTTTCATAACGCCGGTGACGCCGCTTTCAAGGGTATAAAGCGCCATGGCGTTGTCGTCCACGTCGATAAGGGAGCCGTCGGGATAACGCTTGTCCACTGTGCTCAGCACCGCCGCCGTCCGGATAATTTTCTGCCCAGTCAGGTAGCAGATAAGGTCTGTCTTATGTACGCCCAGATCAGCCATCACGCCGAAGCTGGCCGTCTTTTTATCGAAAAACCAGGAATCAGCCTTGCCCGTCCAGCCCTCCGGCCCGGGATGGGAAAAATGAGTTTCAAAGGTCAGCACCTCGCCCATTTCCCCGCTGTCCAGCAGTTCCTTGGCCTTTACATGGGCCCGGGCCAGGCGCTGATTGAGGCCGATGGAAAGATTAAGTCCCTGTTTTTCCGCCGCAGCCACCATGTTAAGGCAGTCCTCCAGCGTTGTGGCCATGGGTTTTTCGCACAAAACGTGCTTCCCCGCTTCAAGGGCCTGAATGCTCATAGCCGCGTGGAAGCGGTTGGCCGTGCACACGCTCACCGCGTCCACATCAGAAGCCAGCAGCTCCTCGACGGACTGGCACACCCTGCCGCCGTATTTTTGTGCCAAAGCGGCGGCTTTTTCAGTGGTGGGGTTATAAAGCGCGGTTATCTCGCAGTCGGGATTTTCACTGTACTCCGGAGCGTGCCGGACCTCGGTGATCTTGCCGCAGCCGATAATACCGATTTTAAGCATATTTGTCTCTCCTTTTTTGGGGCAGTCTTATATCAGTGGCGCTTGTTCTGGAAGTTCTGCAAAAGCACGGCCAGAACGATGATCGCCGCGCTGATGGCGCCGTTGAGGTAAGAGGACACGTTGGCAGCCGTCAGGATGTTGCTGATTATCTTGAACATCAAAACACCCAGGAAGGTGCCGAAAATCTTGCCCCGGCCTCCGCTCATGGCGGTGCCGCCGATAGCCACCGCGGCGATGGCGTCCATTTCCCAGCCCATTGCAGCGGAGGCGGAAGCCACAGCCGTCATGCGGGAAGCGTAGATAAGTCCGGCCAGACCGCACATGGCGCCGGTCAGCATAAACGTTGCGATCTTCACGCCGTCAACGTGTATGCCGGACAAGCGGGCGGATTTTTCGTTGCTGCCCACGGCAAAGGTGTGCTTGCCCAGCTTGGTCTTTTTCATGATGATGTCAAAAATAATGACCGCGGCCACGAATATTATCATCAGATAGGGAATTTTGAAGCTGCCTATCTTCAGGCCGCCCACGGACAGCATACGGAAGTGGTCGTAAAGATCCTTGCGGACGGTGAACGGGCCGCCGGCGCCGTAGTAGTTGACGATGGCCCGGCACGCGCTCATTGAAGCCAGCGTGGCCACCATGGAGGGGATGCCGCCCTTGGTGACAAGAAGGCCGTTTATAAGGCCGATGAACAGGCCAAAGGCCAGGCAGAACAGCAGCATAACAAAAACGCTGCCCGTGCTGTTTAGCACCGTGATGCCGAAGCCGCCGATTATGGCCACCTGAGCGCCCACGGAGATGTCGATCATGCCGGCGCCGATGACCATGGTCATGCCCATGGCGATCAGGCCCACCATACTGCCCTGCACAAACAGGTTTGATATATTGCTCCAGGTGAAGAAGTTCTTGTTGACCACGCTGCCGATTATGACCAGCAGAATAAAGGACAGGACAAAGCTGTATTCTGTCGTCAGCGCGCGGCCGATAGTCTTTGCGGAGTTAGCATTTAACCGTGTTTCCATCTTTTCCATCTTTCAGGCCCTCCAAATTAGCTCCGGTAGAGTAATACATGACATTTTTTTCGGTCAGATCCCCGCGCTGCAGCCGGGCGTTTTCTCTGCCCTTATACAGCACTATGCAGGAATCGGCGACTTTGTGGATG
>CAZLIJ010000279.1:0-2169 GCA_964559305.1 uncultured Oscillospiraceae bacterium
GTGCTGCACGCCGGCTATCTTGATGCTGGTGACAGCCGTGCCGGGAAGTGAAGACAGGAGGACTCTGCGCAGAGAGTTACCAAGCGTTGTGCCGTAGCCACGCTCAAGAGGCTCAACGATATACTTGCCGTACGAACTGTCGGCAGGGGTCTCGATGCACTCTATACGCGGCTTTTCTATTTCGATCATATTAAATATTAACCCTCCTTATTAAGTTGCCGCGCCGATTAAGGCGCTGGTGTTGTTCAGCTTACCAATCCGAGGGTATCTATTATTTGGAGTACAGCTCGACGATGAGGTGCTCCTCGACGGGCAGATCGATATCGTCCCTGGTAGGGACGGCCACAACCTTGGCGATCATGTTATTTGCGTCATACTCAAGCCACTTGGGGGCGGGACGGAAAGCGTTGGCCTCGATGTTGGCCTTGATCTTTTCTATTCCGCGGCTGGAATCCTTGAGCGTTATGACCATGCCGGGCTTGACCTGATAGCTGGGGATGCTGACCTTGCGGCCATTCACGGTGAAATGACCGTGTGTCACCATCTGACGGGCCTCCGCACGGCTCATTCCGAAGCCGAGACGGTAGATCACGTTGTCCAGACGGCACTCCAGAATGGACAGCAGGTTTTCACCGGTCTGTCCGGGGCGGCGGGCCGCCATCTCGAAGTAGCCGCGGAACTGGCTTTCCAGAACGCCGTAGTACCGCTTAGCCTTCTGCTTTTCACGCATCTGCTGGCCATACTCGGAATTCTTTGTGCGGCCCTGGCCGTGCTGGCCGGGGGCGTAAGCGCGGGAAACCATCGCGCATTTCTCACCATAGCAGCGGTCGCCCTTCAGGAAGAGCTTCTGGCCCTCTCTGCGGCACTGGCGGCAAACTGCGTCTGTATATCTTGCCATATGTCTTTCCCTCCTTCAATTACACACGACGACGTTTCGGAGGACGGCATCCGTTGTGGGGGATAGGCGTGACATCCTTGATCATCGTTACTTCAAGACCAGCCGTCTGCAGGGCGCGGATAGCTGCCTCACGGCCGCTGCCGGGTCCCTTAACAAAGACTTCCACAGACTTCAGTCCGTGCTCCATTGCGGCCTTGGCTGCGGTCTCGGCCGCGGTCTGAGCTGCGTAGGGAGTGGACTTTCTGCTGCCGCGGAAACCCATGCCGCCGGCTGACGCCCAGGAAAGGGCGTTGCCCTGGGTGTCGGTGATGGTCACCATGTTGTTATTGAAGGTGGAGTTGATATGAACCTGGCCCTTCTCAATGTTCTTTTTCTCTTTGCGACGAACTCTCACTTTTTTCTGGTTAGCTGCCATAATTCATATCCCCCCTTACTTCTTCTTATTCGCTATTGTGCGCTTCGGGCCCTTGCGGGTGCGCGCGTTGGTCTTGCTGCGCTGGCCGCGCACGGGCAGGCCGCGGCGATGACGGATGCCGCGGTAGCAGCCGATCTCGGTCAGGCGCTTGATGTCAAGCGCGGTCTGACGGCGAAGATCGCCCTCCACGATGTACCCGTGATCCAGGCACTCGCGGATCTTGGCCTCATCTTCATCGGTGAGGTCTTTTACTCTGGTATCGGGATTGATACCGGTCTGGGCAAGAATTTTTTTCGCGCTGGTTCTGCCAATACCATAGACATAGGTCAGGCCTATCTCTATTCTCTTGTCCTTGGGCAGGTCAACGCCGGCTATACGTGCCATACTGTTCGATCATTCCTTTCGAATAATTATTCCGCATTTTTCAGACTACGGAGACTTGTTCCCGCCGGAGGGAGCCCCCGGTCCATGCGGGATGGATTGTTAAGGACAGGCGGCTGAATCAGCCCTGTCTCTGCTTGTGCTTGGGGTTTTCGCAAATAACCATGACTCTGCCCTTGCGCTTGATGACTTTGCACTTTTCGCACATAGGCTTCACGGAAGGTCTTACTTTCATTGGTATTTACCTCCTACTTACTTCTCCAGGTGATGCGGCCGCGGCTCAGATCGTACGGTGACATCTGAATCGTGACTTTATCGCCGGGGAGGATCCTGATAAAGTTCATCCGGAGCTTTCCGGAAATATGCGCCAGTATTGTGTGGCCGTTTCCTATATCCACCATGAACATGGTGTTGGGCAGGGACTCGACCACCGTGCCCTCGAGTTCTATTACATCGTCTTTTGCCAAAGTAAATA
>CAZLIJ010000280.1:0-2165 GCA_964559305.1 uncultured Oscillospiraceae bacterium
ATGAGCCTGCGGAGGAAAAGCCCTATACCCCGCCGGAGCCTGAATCGGAAGAGCCGCCGGAAAAGCCCCGGCCCGAGCGCCCCTTCGGCCAGCGCGCCGCGGCGCCCTTTGTGGCGCTGATGGCCATGATCTCCATGAAGCGGCAGCAGCGCCAGTCCACCGTGAAGGCTGCTCCGCCTGAGGAAGCGGAGGATCTGGGGCCGGAGATGGACGCGGACAGGGCTTCCAGATATTACGGCTCCCACATTAAGTTTCTGCGCGCGAGAGTGCGCGTTGCAGCGGTTATCAGCCTTGTACTGATGTACATATCCCTTGGTCTGCCGGTGTTCGGCAGGCTGAACGACCCCGCCGTGGGCGCTCTGATGTGCCTTATCGGGGAGCTGGCTGTGGTGATAGTGTGTCTTGACGTGTTCACGGCCGGAATAGTTGACCTTTTCCGCAAAAAGGCCGGAGCCGGTTCGCTTATCGCTGTTTCCTGCGTCATATCCGCGCTGGACGCCGTTATAACAGCCGCCGCGGGCAAGGACACCGGGCTGCCCTTCTGCGCCGTGTCCGCGCTTTCCATCACCTGCGCTCTGTGGGCGTCTTTGCTGCAGTGCAAGGGCAACCGCATATCCCTGAGAACTCTGGCGCTTACCAGTGAACCCTTTGCAGTCACCGCCGAGACCGGCGTGGCCGATGGGGACATCACTCTTATAAAGACCAAAACCGGCACGGAAAACTTTGTCCGCCGGGTGGAGGAGATCACCCCCGACGAGGAGGCATACTCAACGCTCGCCCCCTGGCTTATGATCGCGGCGCTGGTGCTCAGTCTTATCGCCGCCATTATTTCCCGCAGCTTTTCATCCTTCGTGCATATTCTGGCCGCCATATTCATGCCCGCCGCGCCCTTGACGGCGCTGCTGGCCTTTCCCCTGCCCTATTCCATCGTTTCCCGGAAAATATTCCACTCCGGCTCCGCCATCGCCGGCTGGTCCGGGCTTTGCGACATCGGCGGCAGCAAACGCATCGTTATTACGGACAGGGATATTTTCCCCGCCAACACCGTGTCCATAACCAGCGTGCGTATTCTGGAGGGCATGAGCCCCCAGAAGATCATCTCCTACGCCGGCAGCGTTATCTCCGCCTCCGGCTCAGGCCTTGCCCCGGTATTCACAGAGCTTATGGATAAAAACGGCTGCGCGCTGGAGAGCGTGGGTGAATTCTGCTGTCACGAGGGCGGCGGGCTGACCGCCATGATAAACGGCGAGGAGGTATTGTGCGGCAACTCCGGGTTCATGCACCTTATGGGCGTGCGCCTTCCCCAGAAGCTGGCCTCCAAAAGCTCGGTCTTTGTCTCGGTAAACGGCATGATATCAGCCATCTTTACTATTAATTATACCCCGGTTGTCACAGTTCAAAAGGCGCTGGCGCTGCTTTTGCGCACAAGACGGCAGGCAGTATTCGCCATCAGGGACTTCAACGTCACCCCGGAAATGATCCGCCACAAGTTCAAGCTGCCCACAGACGGCTTCGATTTTCCCAGCTTTGCCCGGCGCTATGATATTTCCGCCGCCGTGAGAGCCGATGATTCCAAAATCGCCGCCGTAATCTCCCGGGAAGGCCTGGGCGCGCTGGTGGAGCTTTCCGACGAGGGGCACAGACTGTTTACCACGGTGCGGCTTTCCGTGCTGATGAGCCTTTTATGCACGGTCATAGGCATGATAATGATGTTCCTTCTGTGCGCCACAGGCGCCTTTGATTCCGCCAGCGTGGGCAATATGCTTTTGTACCAGCTGCTGTGGCTGCTGCCGGAGCTGGCCCTTGTATTTGGACTGAGACGCTGAGATTGTTATATTTTTATTGCCATTGGTTTCTTTATAGTGTATAATCAATCCGTTATCCGTTTCGTGTTTTTTGTAAAAAGTTTATAAAACTACATTCTATACAGGAGAGGAAGCAACATATGAGTTACGACACCAAAAAGATTCGCAACGTTGCCCTTCTGGGCCACGGAAACAGCGGCAAAACCAGTCTGGCGGAGAGTCTGCTGTTTACAGCCGGCGCTCTGGACCGGCTGGGTAAAGTCACCGACGGCAACACCGTCTGCGACTACGATCCCGAGGAGACCAGACGTCAGATCACCATTTCCGCCTCTCTTGCCGCGGTTGAGTTCGGCGGCGACA
>CAZLIJ010000281.1:0-2139 GCA_964559305.1 uncultured Oscillospiraceae bacterium
ACGAATTCCAGATGAACCTTATCAACAAGAAGATCAATCCGGGACTTGAGACCATGTTCCTGACTTCCAGCGAAAAATATACCTTCCTCAGCTCGTCCGTGGTCAGGGAGATGGCCCGCTATTCAGCCGATCTCAGCGGTTTTGTGCCGGACGAGATCATCGACGATATAGAGGAAAAGGCAAAAATATGGAGGCGTGACAATGGAAAATGAAGTGATGGAGCTCATTGAGACACTGTACACCATGGTATCCGAAGCCTGGGGAGTTCCTCTGGGCAACGACAAATGTATCATAGAGCGGGAAAAGGCCCTTGAAATACTTGACGAGATAAAAACCGGTATGCCGGTGGAGCTGGCCGAAGCCAAGCGCCTGGTCTCCGCCAGGGACGAGTTTATTTCCAACGCCAAGCGTGAAGCCGAATCCGTGCGCAAGCTGGCCGAGGAGAAGGCCCGCAGCATGGTGGAGGATCAGGAGGTCCTGCGGGTGGCAAAGGCCCGCAGCGCCGATATGATCGCCAGCGCCCAGACAAAATCCGATCAGCTGCGCCGTATGGCCGGCAAGTATGCCGACGATGTGCTGCGCCAGACGGAGGAGGCGGTCTCCGCCGCCATGAACGAGGTACATAACCAGCGCGCCGCCTTCCGCAGCGCCGCGGGAGGACTTGTCACCTCCGACGCCCGTCCCGCCGCCCCACAGCAGAGCAAAACCAGATTTGAATCAATTTCATCCGATGAACTGAAATAAACAAAAAAATATTGACACAACATTTGGTACTTTCAAGCGCCTTCCGGAAACGGAAGGCGCTATTTTTTGTGTTTTGTTTCCCAATGTTATCAATATGACAGAATTTCCCGTGAATTTTCAACAATTTTATGCTTGCTTTTTCAATAAGTGTACCTTATAATTAACACACATAGTGGTGGAAAGTGGAGCGAAATGTTTCGTTTTCCCATGAAAATGGAGGTGAAGAGCATGGCCGGGATGACAGGCGAATATCAGCACAATCTTGATTCCAAGGGCAGACTCTTCATACCGGCCAAGCTGCGGGAGGATCTGGGAGACGTTTTTTATGTGACCATCTCCATGGATAAATGCCTCTCCGCCTATTCCGGCGATAGCTGGCAGGCTTTTTCGGACAAGGTAAACGCCATGCCCTATGTCAAGCAGCGCAAGATGCGCCCGCTGTTCGCCTATGCCACCCGCTGCGAGCTGGACAGCCAGGGCCGCATATTGCTGCCCCAGAGCCTCCGTGATTTCGCGGGGCTTGAAAAGAGCGTGACCGTGGTGGGCAGCAACAATCATGCCGAATTCTGGGACAGCGACAGCTGGCAGAGCGTACGGCTGGAGGAGATAACACCGGAAAATATCGCCGCCGTGATGGAAGAACTGGAGTTCTGATATGGCTGAACATATACCTGTGCTGCTGCGCGAATGCGTGGACGGCCTGAACATTGCCCCCAATGGAATATATGTGGACGGCACACTGGGTCTGGGCGGACATTCCTTTGAGATAGCAAGCCGCCTTGAAAAGGGCCGGCTCATCGGCGTGGACAGGGACGAGACCGCCATCGAAAGGGCGGGGGAGCGGCTGAAGGAATTCGGCGGCAAAGTGACGCTGGTCCACGGCAATTTCTGCAACATCCCCGATATTCTGGACGAGCTTGAAATAGAAAACGTTAACGGAATGCTTTTTGATCTGGGCGTTTCCTCCCCTCAGCTGGACGAGACCGACAGAGGCTTTTCGTATATGACCGACGCGCCGCTGGATATGCGCATGGACAGGAGCAACACCCTTTCCGCCTGGCTGGTGGTCAACAAATGGCCGCTGGAAAAGCTGGAGCGGATACTGTGGGATTACGGCGAGGAACGGTTTTCAAAAAGGATCGCCTCCGCCATAGTCAAAGCACGGGAAACTGAAGCGGTAAAAACCACGCTGGAGCTTGTGGATATTATCAAAAGCGCCATGCCCGGCCCCGCCCTGCGGGAAAAACAGCACCCGGCCAAAAGGACCTTTCAGGCGATACGCATCGCCGTGAACGACGAGCTGGGCGCGGTGGACGAGATGATGCGCACCGTGCCGGACAGACTTAAGCCGGGCGGCAGACTGGCAGTGATAAGCTTTCACTCGCTGGAGGACCG
>CAZLIJ010000282.1:0-2104 GCA_964559305.1 uncultured Oscillospiraceae bacterium
ATAAAGCGCGTTACGGCACGTCTTCAAACAAAGCGGGAACAGCCCGCCACACACAGCACTTTTTGCAATACTTACGGCATTATTCCTTATTCTAATGGACATTTGCTTCTGATATTATAATACTAATAATATTTGGAGGTATCCCCCATGAAAAAGCTGACTGTATTGCTTGTCACTTTGGCATTGATAATGGGTCTGGCCGCCTGCGGGAATTCCGGAGACTCATCCCAGACGCCTTCCGCAGCGGAAGCCGGTGTGCTCAGAGCTGCGGCGCTTTACGATATCACCACCATGGATGTGGCTCAGACCACGGATAACTACATGGTACCCATGAACGTGTTCGACCGGCTTTTCGAAGTGGAAGTTGAAAGCGACGGCAGCACGAAGATAGTGCCCAGCCTGTGTACTGAATACTCCGTGTCCGACGACGGGCTGACATATTCCTTCACCCTGCGGGAGGGCGTGGTGTTCTCCAACGGCAGCGCCCTGACGGCGGGCGATGTGCAGTACACCTTCGAGCGGCTGCTGACAGCCGGCGGCGTCAACGATGACATTCCGCTGGAGGTAAAGGGCGCTCAGGCGCTTAAGGACGGCAAGGCAGACACTCTGGAAGGGTTTGCCGTCAAGGACGACGCCCATTTTTCCATCACGCTGGATAAGGCCAACGGCGGCTTTGTCGCCGAGCTTACCGGCCCGGCCATGTCCGTTGTGGACGCCGAGACCATGAAAACCGTTTCCGGCTTCGGCCAGAAGTGCGAGGACACCATCGGCACTGGCCCCTATGTGGTTACAGAGTGGGTGCCCAACGACCACTATACTCTCGTCGCCAACGAAAAATACTGGGGAGAGCAGCCCTCGGCCAAGAAGGTCGTGGTGTCCATAATTCCCGACGCCTCCACCCAGAACCTTATGTATCAGAACGGCGAGCTGGACATAATAGATCTGGAGTCTCTGGATTCCTCAATAGTTCAGTCCACCTATAAGACCACTTATAAAGACAAGATCGTCAGCGCGGAGCGGGTAGGCCTTACCTACCTTGCCATGAACGCCAACAACGAATATCTCTCCAACGTCAAAGTCCGTCAGGCCATCCAGAAGGCCGTGGACGTGGATTCCATCATCGCCTCCGTCTATTCCGGCGACGCTGTGGCCGAAGCGGGCGTGATACCCACCGGCGTGTGGGGCCACAACGACGCCCTGAAGCCCGTGGGCTTTGATGCGGACGGCGCCAGGGCTCTTATCAAGGAGGCCGGATATGCAGACGGCCAGGTGAAGTTCGAGCTGGCCATGGACAGCTCCGCGTCCAGCAGCACCCAGCTTGTCTATCAGATCATCCAGCAGCAGCTCGCCGACGTGGGCATCACCGCCCAGATAAAGAGCTACGACGAATCCTCCTGGCTGGATCTGCGCAAGTCCGGCGAAATGGACGCCTTCATAGCCAACTGGACAATGGATTATAACGACCCTGCAAACATCATGTACACCTTCTTCGGCAGCGCCGAAAAGACAGCCCTGCGCAGCCTGAACTACGCCAACACGGCTATCATGGCCAGAGTGGCGGCAGCCTCGGGCATTACCGATGACGACGCGCGCATGGCGGAATATCAGGCTCTGGAAAAGACCATAGTCATGGACGACGCCGCGTGGGTGCCGCTTTTTGAAAACACCCATCTTTTCGCCATCGGCGACCGGGTGCAGAGCTTCACCCCCTATTGGGCGGGCTATTCCAACTTCTATGCCAAGGATGTAGTGCTCAAGTAAGGGAAAGGCTGAATATAGTTTCGGACGCCCGGATAACCGGGCGTCCGTTAAACGGTTTTTTGGAGAATATATGGCACAAAGTATTTTCAAAAGGATATTGCAGACAGTGGTTGTTCTGCTGGGCGTGGCGCTGCTGATATTCATTCTGCTGCGCATAGTGCCCGGCAACGCCATCGTAACCATGATGGGCGAACACGCGGACGCCGAGACCATAGAGCGCATGACCGGGGAGCTGGGGCTTGATAAGCCCATATACGTCCAGTTCTGGAAGTATATCTCCGGCGCGTTCCGGGGCGATTTCGGCACCAGCTTCACCTACAAGACCCCCATCGCCGGGCTGATC
>CAZLIJ010000283.1:0-2101 GCA_964559305.1 uncultured Oscillospiraceae bacterium
TTGGTCAAAAACGCTGAAAGAGGTGCGGAAAATGAAAGAGAGAACAAAAAACGAGCTGGCAGACGCGTATCTGCGTCTTTTATCCACGCAGCCGCTCAGCGGCATTACCATCCAGAACATAGTGGACGGCGCGGGGTACAGCCGCAAGACCTTCTACTATTATTTTTCGGATGTGTACGATCTGACGGACTGGGTGCTCAACCGGGAGGTTCAGAGCTTTTTAAAGCGCAAGGCCTCCACTAAGACCCTGCACGACGGTATGCTGGACATAGCCCGCTTCATGACCGAGCACCGCAGGCTTATTATCAACGCTTACAACTCCTACGGCCAGCCCATGATCACCAAGAGCATACAGTCCACCCTCAATTCCTATATAACCGACGCCGTGGATCTGCAGCTCAATGGCCGGTACTGCGACCCGGTGGGCAAGCACCTTCTGGTGAAGCTCTACATATACGGGCTGTACGGCTTTATCCTTGAGTGGATAAACGGCGATATGGAGGGGGATTTTGAGGAGACCACAGGCCGTGTTATGGAGCTTTGCGAGCAGATGCTGCCTGTTTTTCTGGACAATGTTCTATCCGGCAAGCCCCTTCCGGAACTGAAATAACTTTTTAAAAAGCGCCCGGTTCGGGCGCTTTTGAGCTTGTCAAAAAAGCCCATGGTTTTTTGACAAGCTCAAAACGCCGAGTTTTTTGCGAAAGCGTTATCTCGCGAAAAACTTCGCTCCGCTCACCGTAAACGCTGATATATCAGCATTTACGGCGGCTATTTATCTGAAATGAGGCGGGCTGCCGCCCCCTCAAACTCCCCCGCGGGCTTTAGTCCGCGGTTACTTTTTTCAGTTCTTTGACAGGCTGAAAAGCGCCCGGTATGGGGCGCTTTTATTTTTTAGACAATTATGGTAAAATAGCAGGACAAAAATAGAAAGCGGAAAAGAATATGAAGCTGATTTACAAAATACTCCGGCAGGACCCCGGCAGCCGGGAGGGCGTGGTTGTGGGCGTATCCGCCCTGGGAATACTGGTGAATCTTCTTTTGGCGGGTGTGAAGATAGCCGTGGGCATACTGGCCTCCTCCATCGCCGTCATATCCGAAGGTCTTAACAACGCCTCCGACTGCGCCTCCTCCCTGCTCACCATCATCGGCACCAAGCTCTCCTCCAAACGCCCCACCAAAAGCCACCCCTTCGGCTTTGGCCGGGTGGAATACCTCACCAGCCTTATCATCGCCGTCATCATCCTTTTCACCGGCGGCGAGCTGCTGATAAGCTCCATAAAGCTCATCATAAACCCCGGCGCGGTGAACATATCATATGTCACGCTCTCGGTGGTGGCGGTTTCCGCCGTGGTGAAGCTGCTGCTGGGCGGCTACACGGAAAAGAAAGGCCGTCAGGTGGATTCCGGCGCGCTCATCGCCGTGGGCAAGGACTGCCGCAACGACTCTGTGGTGTCCGCCGTTACCATCATCTCCGCCCTTATTTTCCTGCTGTTCCGCTTTTCGGTGGACGCCTGGGCCGGCATCATCACCTCCGGCTTTATCATCAAATCCGGCATCGACGTTATGAAGGACGCCGTCAGCGTCATTTTGGGCAAGCCAGCGGACAAGGAACTGGCCGACAAGCTTTATAAGGAGATACGCTCCACCCCCGACGTTTTGAACGCCGCGGACATGATGCTGCACAACTACGGGCCTGACGAATACTCGGGCTCTGTGAACATTGAGATAGACCACGACCGCACCATCGGCGAGGTATACGAGATAATCCACGAGCTGCAGCTGAGGATAATGAACAAATACGGCGTTACCATGGTGTTCGGAATGTATGCCGTGGACTCCGACGAGCCGGGCCAGAACGAGCTGAGAAAATATATCGCCAAATTCGTGGCCGGACAGGAGCACGTTTCCAGCTACCACGCGCTGTATCTTCCGCTGGACAGGAAGCAGATATACTGTGATCTTGTGGTGGATTACGAGCTCAAAGACCGGGAGGCGCTGGAAACCGGTTTTAGGGCCTACATGGCGGAAAAATACCCGGGCTACGAAATAATGCTCACCGTGGAAACCGAATATGTTTAAGCCTTACTTCTGAAAAGCACAA
>CAZLIJ010000284.1:0-2092 GCA_964559305.1 uncultured Oscillospiraceae bacterium
TATTCCTTCAATACGGACAAGGCTCTGACAACGGCTGACGCCGGGGACAAATAAGGAGAATCAGGATGAAAAACATACTTTTTTTCGGTGATTCCAACACCTGGGGCTACACCCCCGTCACCGGGGAGCGCTATCCTGAGGACGTGCGCTGGACAAGGGTGGCAGCGGAGCTGCTGGGCAGGGAATACCACTGCATCGAGTGCGGCATCAGCGGGCGCACCACGGTTTTCGACGACCCCTGGCGGGGCTGCCGCAAGGGCAGTGACGCGCTGGATTTTGAGCTTATCGCCAACACGCCCCTTGATCTTATAGTGATAATGCTTGGCACTAACGACCTTAAATTCGCGGACGCCTATCGCAGCGCGAAGGGTGTGGACACGCTTTTGAAAATGGCGGAAACGGTGGACGCCCGCCGCTTTACCCTCTCCCCGGTGTTTCCTGAGGGGATAAAGGAGCTGGTAATTTCGCCCATACACATCGGCCCGGGGGTAGAAAATAACGACGAGTATGTCCTTATGCCCCAGGGCCGCCGGGAATCCCTTAAGTTTGCCGGGTATCTCAAAGCCGTGGCCGACGAACACGGGGCGGAATTTCTGGACGCGGCGGCTCTGGCGGAGCCCAGCGAAAAAGACTGTGAGCATCTGACGCCGGAGGGCCACGGGGCTCTGGCCCGGGCAGCGTCGGACAAGATAAAAAAGATATTTGAATAAAAAACCCAGCCGCCCGGCTTAGTTAAGCCGGGCGGCTGGTCATTTACAGGACAGTTGTCAGCTTTGACCTCAGTATTCGTACACGCCCCCGCCGATAAATTCCCTTATCATGGCGTCAGGCGCCACAAGGGAGTTGTCGATAACGCCGAAAAGCTGCAGGGCGGGCAGCACTTCCTTCAGCTCGTCATAGCGCTCTATCCCCTCCGGCACGGACTGGAACAGCTTGGTGGCAGTTTCGTTCATCACGGCAAGCTCGTAGGGGAAGGAGGAGTCGAACTGGTAGTTTGCCTTGTGCTTATAGGGGGAGATGTTGGCCTTTTCGCCCCGGCGGACATTGGCCCACATACTCATTGTATAGTCCGGGTCAGCGCCCCGGAAGTTATAGTCACGCACCATGCGCCGCACCAGACGGAACCAGGTGCTCTTGAACACCGGCTTGTCGTCAAAATCCACGTTGCTGCGGGCTGATATGTAAAGCTTGAAAGCCTCCGGGTGCACGTCGGTTATCATGTCGTTCAGGGCGTGGATGCCCTCGAACACCACTATCTCGTCCTTTTTCAGCCGTATGGATTTGGAAGGCTCGGTGACGCGCATCTGGCGGGAAAATTCATATTTGGGCACATATATCTTTTCGCCCTTTGAAAGCATGGTGAAGTGCCTGTTCAGAAGCTCCATATCCATGCAAAGAGGGGATTCAAGATCCAGATCGCCCTCCGGCGTGCGGGGCGCGGTCTCGGGAACGACAGTTTTGAAATAGTCGTCCATGCTGACATAGTGGGTGCCTACGCCCCGCTTTTCCAGCACCTCGGCTATCTTCATGGAGGTGGTGGTCTTGCCGCTGCCGGAGGGGCCGGAGAGCAGCACGATGGGGCTTTGAGCCATGTTTTTGATTATCAGGTCGGCTGCGTGCTCCAGCTTTTTGTTGTAAGCGTCGTCGCACTCCTGAATGAAGCCCTTGGGATCGAACACGGTTTTCATGTTGATATCAGCCAATTGATAAGACATCGTAAAACTCCTTTATACGCTTTTTGTCCGCACAGGTAAGGTCAATGCGGTCGATATACTCTTTGGGATACTTGGGCGCGGTCAGGCGGATATTTTTGCCCTCGCCCGGGGCGACAAGCTTTGTGGAGCCGCCGCCGCCCATGGCGATGATGGAGCAAAGCTCCTCCATCATGCACACATTGTAAAGATTTTCCGTGCCGGGCAGAGCCCAGCCCACGTTTTCAAAGCCGCCGGACATGAATTTCTGCCGGTATAGGTAATAAGGCCCGTAGCCCGCGCGCCGGAGCGCGCTGCCGGCATAGTCCAGCATCAGCGAGACTTCGCCGGGGGTGGGCAGGGCAGTGCCCTCCAGGGTTATACGGGAGCCTTTTTTCAGG
>CAZLIJ010000285.1:0-2056 GCA_964559305.1 uncultured Oscillospiraceae bacterium
AGATACTCCAGCGGGATGAAAACCTCAACCCCAACAGCAAGAAGGCGGAAGCGCTGCGCAATAAGACTGTCATGTTCGACGAAATGACCCCCTCGCTTATCATGATGGGCTTCCCAACACTTGACTGGATGGACATCGCCATGATGTCCGTGGGTATGCCCAGCGAAATAGATCAGAACTCCTGCGTGTACTATATCGACGCCATTGAGCACTTCGGCCTTGCGCCGGACGTGTGCCCCGAGCCCGCCACAGAATGCGGCGTGGCCGTGGTGGACGATTATCCCAAGGTGGGCAAGTGCTATGTCACCAGCTCCATGCCCTGCGACGGCGCTGTGCAGCAGACCGCGCTGATGACAAGATACCTGAAGGGTATGGACATCTTCCAGATAACCCCGCCCCAGCGCATCAACGAGCCGGAAATTCAGGAATACGCCGTGAAGAACCTGAAAAAAGCCATAAAGTTCATCGAAGACCAGATGGGCGTGAAATGGGACTGGGACGCTTTCTGGAAAAACGCCGAAATGTACAACCAGATGGCCGAGTGCATGGTGGAAAAGTGGGAAGTCAACGCCACCGATTACCCCCAGGTCTGCGGCGCCGCGCTGGCTTTGCAGCGGGAGTTTGAATTTATGGGCGCGGCCTGCCTTGACCCCTATATGCTCAAAACCGACATTGAAGTCACCAAAATGATGCACAAGGGCTATGAGCACGACAAGGCCCTTGACGCCAACAAGCCCAAATACCGCTGCCTTGTGTGGGCCTGCCCCGCCCATTATTACACCAACTTCACCTGCTGGGCAGATCTGTGCTGGGGCGTGAGATGCGTCAACGATATGGAGGCCATGCTCTCCTATCTGCCCATCACCATCGGCGATGAGGAGCAGGCCATGAAGGATCTGGCCCGCTGCTACGAGCGCATGATGATGCGCTCCCACACCAACGGCGGCTATGTCAACCTGCTGGATGAGCTGTGGAAGATGTGCGAAAGATTCAATGTGAACATAGTCATCATGTATGACCATGTGTCCTGCCGCAACGTGGGCGGTCTGCACGGCCTTTTTGAGGACGAGGCCCGTCAGCGCGGCATACATCTCATCTGGGTGCCCCATGACGTTATGGATCCGCGTACCGTTTCCAGAAAAGAAATGCGGGACGCTTTCAGCAAATATATGGTGAACGTATTCCGTGAGGAACCGCTGGATCCGACGCTGTTGGACTATGAGGACGCTCTCACTTGGTAAGGAGGTAGAAAAATATGAAAAAAGTGCTCGGAAAAACAGCGCTGATATTGACTTCCGTGTTTGCCGTGACCTTCGCCGCCTATATCACCAACGCCGACATGAAGCTGGTGGAAAAGATATACGACTGGCTGATAAAGTATCACGACGCCAAGCCCGTGAAGGAATCAATATGACCCGTAACTGATCAGATAATTATTTTATCGCTGCATTAACCGCAAAACTGCCCGTACTGATAAGGTACGGGCAGTTTTGTGTTATCCGGCTTCTCTGAGGCTGAAAAAATTTTTTGAAAAGCTATTGACATTTGAGCCAAATAGTATTATTGTACTAATCGCTTAAGACAATAATACACAGGAGGTGCCTCATGGAATGGCAACTTGGCGCGGACGCGCCGATATATTCCCAGCTTGTGGCCAACATGAAGCTGGCCATCGTTTCGGGCAGATTCAGTCCCGGAGCGCGGCTGGCGTCGGTGAGGGATCTGGCGGTGGACGCCGGGGTGAATCCCAACACCATGCAGCGGGCTTTGCAGGAGCTGGAGCGGGAGGGCATGGTTTTCAGCCAGCGCACCGCGGGAAGATTTGTAACGGAGGACGAAGCAGTGATAAATGAAGCAAAAAGGGCTTTGGCCCAGGACAACATCCGGTCGTTTCTGGCGGCCATGTCCCGTCTGGGCTATTCAAAAGAAGAAATTGTGGCCCTATTGGAAAAGGAAAACGGGGAGGAACTGAAAAATGCCGATATTTGAATGCAGGAATCTCAGCAAGGACTACGGCGGGGTTCAGGCGCTCTCGGGAGTTAATCTGGCCATAGAG
>CAZLIJ010000286.1:0-2035 GCA_964559305.1 uncultured Oscillospiraceae bacterium
TGAGCGGCTGCGTTCTTCTTATCCTCAGCCTTCTGAGCGGCTGCGTTCTTCTTATTCTGAGCCTTCTGAGCGGCTGCGTTCTTCTTATCCTCAGCCTTCTGAGCGGCTGCGTTCTTCTTATCCTCAGCCTTCTGAGCGGCTGCGTCCTTCTTATCCTCAGTCTTCTGAACTTCGGCTGTTATGTCAGGCGCTGCTGCCGCAAAGGCCTTCTCAGCCTTGCCTGAAGTCTTGCCGTGCTTACCTTTAAAAATAAATACAAGAATCACTGCGGCAACAACCACGGCACCGATAATTATCCAGATGAGGGGAGATAGTCCCTCCTGACTGTCGGCTTTCGCAGTAGAGGAGGGGGTCTGAACGGTGCCCAGAGCCACAGTACAGTCTTCCAGCGGATTATTGGCCTCGTCTGTCAGCCCGGTGAAGGTTATGGCCCAACCTTCGGCCTTTGAGACGCCTTTGCAGGACAAAACAACCTTGCTGCCTTCCGCGGAAATAACGCTGATGGCGGGAGCCTGCCCGGATGGGGCTGTCAGCTTGTAACATTCGGGCTTGTCCAGACCGGACATGGGCTCGCTGAACACTGCGGTTATTGTACCGGCAGTTTCATCGGTATCGACACAGACCACGGTCGGAACAGTGGTATCGCCGCTTTGCCCCTCGGCAGTTACCTGAGTGTCGACCGAACCGAGTGTACCGAAGCTGACGGCCAGAGTGTGCTGATTACCGTCGGCTGCGGCTGTCGATGTCAAAGTAAGGCGCCAAATCTCGTCGATATGCTTCAAAAGACTGTCCAGCGCGGTCTGCGCACTGTCAGAATTAAAGGTCAAAAGTTCGCCGCCGGAGACATTTACAAATCCCCGAAATGCGTCAAGATTGGCATTGGAAGTGGTGTCCACGGCCATGGCATAAACTGCCACGCCGCCCTCACGCAGAGTTTTTTCAAGATCTTCCTGAGACATTGCGGTCTGGGCGTCCTCTATGCCGTCGGAAATTATCACAGCCACATGCCTCATGTTTTTCTGAGCAGAGGCCGTAGATACAAGAGCTTTCATGGCGTCGTAAAAACAGGTGTTGTTATCCGTGCACTGAATTGCAGCGATTTTTTCCGCCACCTGGTCGGCGGTTTGACTGCCGTCCAACACCACGTTTACCTTGTCGCCAAAGGTGATTACGGAAAACTTGTCCTGCGGGCGCAGATCATCGTAAGCCTTTTGAATGGCGGCTTTGGCGGAATCCAGATACCTCGCGGGGATAGAACGGGACACATCGACCATAAATACATAGTATATCCCCTCATCGGAAAGCGAAAAGTCTTTGACAGATAGCTTTTCGCCGTCAAGCGTGGCGGAAATATCAGAGGTCTTCAAAGAGGAAAAATCCTTACCGCCGCTGTGGACGAAGACATTTATATCAGGTAAAGCCGTCTGGACCTGCTCCATGGAGACTGCCGAAGCGTTGACGTTCAGAATACAGCAGATCAACAGTAAAGCCACCAATATTTTTTTTGTCATTTGCGCTGACCTCCAGAAAACTCGATTATGTAAATTATAACACACGCATCAAACAATGGCAATAATCACGGCCTCTTTCCTGCGACTTTCGACAGGAGGCACGGATTACCCGCAGATGAACCGGCAAATACCTGATTTTATTGAGTTCGACGTGAAAAATAACGGTTTTTTTGTAATAAAATGCACACAAATAAATTGACAAATCTACGCCATAAATATATGCTGATAAAAAGATTTACATAATATTTATTTTTTCCCTCTGCGGTTGTAACCAATTTGCAATAACAAGCTAAAATTATATTGATTCTACGTCGTTTCAGGCGCAAATATATTCGACGCAAAACGGCGCTTTTGGGAGGATTTCTACCCATGGCTGATAACCAGAAACTTCGTCTGGGCACACTGATGGTCCAGAAGGGCATAATTACGGATGAACATCTTGAATCCGCCTTGGCCCTGCAGAAGAAATACCACCGGCATCTGGGCGACTGTCTGGTTGAGATGGGCTTTGCCACAGAAGACGA
>CAZLIJ010000287.1:0-1601 GCA_964559305.1 uncultured Oscillospiraceae bacterium
AAGCGGACGGTGATAACCGTCCGCTTTGCTTTTAGCTTAGTATTGGCGGGGCCGTTATTTAATTGAGATAGAGCCGATGGCCGTTTTGCCCAGACCGAAAATATCGCAGGCCAGCTTCAGCGTGTCGTCCATGACCGCTTTTCCCGCGGCGCTGACGTCATCGCCGGACAAAATGCCTTTGCCCAGAGTGAAGCTGACAGAGGGGAGACCGTTATCCCGGGTATTTTCGGCGATGATGGTCCAGGTGGTGGAGCCATCCTTCGCGACGCCCCGCTCAAGGCGCAGATCGTAACCGGTGTAGGTGGTGGCGTCGATGGCGGGGTTGAGCTCGCACAGCCGGTCGTAGGCGTCAGTCATGGAAAGGGCCAGATCAAGGGCGTCGTCCGCCGTCATCTGGGAAATGCCCAGCTCGCTGCTTACAGTGGCCGTTATAGCGCCGGACACAGCGCCATCCCTGGCGGCGGCGCCGAAGCCGGTATACTCCATTATCTGGTTGAGAGAATGGATGCTGAGCTTTGCCAGCTCCGAGTAGTCGTAGTAATCCATTTTGGTGACTATGCCCTTAATAAGCGCGGCCTTGCCCACGGATATGCCGTACTTATCTGCCACGTTTTCGTATTTGCCGGCGTCGGTCACGGTCTGACTCAAAATGGAAAGCTCCAGCCCGCCGCTGTCGGCGGCGCTGTTCACGGCAGTGACCACCATGGCCTTCACGCTTTCGGAGGCGTCGCTCTCAGGCCCAACCACGGACACCAGCACGGAGTTTTTGGTCTGGCTGAGGTATCCGCCGCTCTCAAGAGCCTTCACAAGCTTTGCCGCGCACTCATCACAGTCAAGACCTTTGAAGTCCATACCCTTTATAAGGGCTTTGGCGTCGTCGTTCAGGGGGGTGACGGCTTCAACGGAGCCGTCGGCCTTCACGTCCAGCCGCAGGCTGGGGTTGACGTCGATGATGACCTGGGTCGCCGTGTCGGCGGGCGCTGTCACCTGGGCGCTTGCCGCCGGCGGCTGCACCTGAGGACGGCTGCCGTTCACATGGGAAAACACAGCCGCGCCGCCAACCAGTACCAGCGCCGCACACGCCGCCAGAGAGGCCCAGCGTTTCCACAGGCCTTTATTTGATTTGTCAGCCCCGGATGTGTCGGCACATTCAGGACCGGGCTGGGCGTCGTCATAAAGCTCGGCGACGAATTTATCGTCCACCTTGCCTATGAGATCCAGCAGATCGTTATTTTTCAAAGGGTTATACCCTCCTTCAAAAGATGCTTTTTAAGCTTGCCCCGCAGGCGGTGCAGCATGGATGCGGTTTTTGAAACGGATATGCCGTAATATTCCGCCACCTGGGCGATGGATTCCATTGACCAGTAGCGGCGCATAAAAACGCCCCGTTCCACCACGGAAAGCTTTTCAAGAAAGCTGTTCAGCGCCGATACTATCTCACGGGAATCCTCCAGAGTGCCCAGCTGATCCCCGCCAGAAACACACTCGGCAAGTTCATCCAGTGCCAGCGCCGTTTCACCGCCGCCGCGCCGGTCAGCCGTGCGCACTCTGACCCTGTCCAGAGCCAGGTTTCGCGTGATCTTTCCCGCGTAGGCCGACAG
>CAZLIJ010000287.1:1611-1999 GCA_964559305.1 uncultured Oscillospiraceae bacterium
GACAGCATCTGGGGCCTGTTGGGCGGGATGGAATTCCACATACGCAGGTATGTATCGTTGACGCATTCCTCACTGTCCTCGGCGGAGCCGAGAATGTTGAATGCGATACTGTGACAGTATTTTCCGTACTTGATCCGCGTCTGGTCTATCGCTTCTTCGGAGCGATCCCAATAAAGCTCTATGATCGCGTCGTCTTCCAATACAAGTCTCCTTTTGCTCTCATCTTCAAGACGGATTTTTTTGACTGATTATTCACAACCGGGCAAATAAAAGCCGCCGATTAAGACAAGTTCCCCAAAAACCAAAAAAACCGTGGCTGGCACGGCCTTTCCATACACTGTCCGTCCCCCGGCAGACGGTTTGATTTATAAAATTTTACCATATCAGA
>CAZLIJ010000288.1:0-1991 GCA_964559305.1 uncultured Oscillospiraceae bacterium
TCGCCCGGCGCAGCCCAGGCCCGGCGTGGGGCCGCCGGCTTCGGCGCAGATAACGCCCTTATAGCCGATGGACACCATGTCCTCCAGCGGTATATCCCTTCCCCGGGTGCGGATAAGATCGATTATCGTGTCGGCCTTCTTTTCACCCAGCAGGGCGGAGGTAGAATCCGCCTTGGGGTCGCAGCCTATCTGCATGACCTTTACTCCGGCGTCGGCCAGCGCGGCGGAGATATTGGAGACGGTGGTGGATTTACCTATGCCGCCCTTGCCGTAAACAGCCAGCTGTATCATTTCGTTTCCTCCTTATAATCACCTCTGGAAATCACCAGCGAATAGCCTATCTGGTCCAGATGATTTTGCAGCACGTTCAGGCTTTCAGCGGCGTCGTCGCCGGTGATGGCCTTGTTGTCGTAGAGCATATATTTTTTCCTGTCCGCCACCGGGGACAGATTGGGCATGATGACGTTTGCCCCTGCCAGCACGCCCTGTTGACGCCCGTCGCCGCTGGCTGTGCCCAGTGCGGTGGTGGCCGGCAGAAGTACCGTTGGCAGCATGATGCGGCACAGACTTAAAAGCATCAGCGTCATTTCAACGCTGCCCGCCGGAAAATCCTTAAATGGGGTCTGGTGGTGGGGGATAAACGGCCCTGTGCCTATCATCTCCGGCTTGAAATCCGCCATGAAAAGCATGTCCTCCGCAAGATTTTCCACCGTCTGGAACGGACAGCCCACCATCATGCCGCAGCCGGTCTGATAGCCGATATCCTTCAGGTCGCGAAGACAGCGCATACGGTTTTCAAAGGGCTGGTCAGCGGGGTGCATTTTCGCGTAGTGCTCCCTGTCAGCGGTTTCGTGGCGCAACAGATAGCGGTTTGCTCCCGCGTCAAAAAACCGCTGATAGCTCTCCCGGGGCTTTTCACCGATGGACAGCGTGATGGCGCAGTCGGGGAATTCCCTTCTTATGGCGGACACGATGCCGGTCATAATGTCGTCGGTATAATACGGATCCTCGCCGCCCTGCAGAACAAAGGTGCGGAAGCCGGCGGCATAGCCGGAGCGGCAGCAGGAAAGGATGTCGTCTCTGTCAAGCCGGTAGCGGGATACCTCCCGGTTGTCCCGGCGTATGCCGCAATACAGACAGTTATTTTTGCAGTAGTTTGTGAATTCCACTATACCCCGGAAAAAGATGTTTTTCCCGAATATGCTTACAGATGTTTCCCGGGCAATATCTGCCGCGTGAGCCCGGTCGTCCGGGGTGAAGGAGCCGATGAGCTGGACCCACTGGGCTCTGGTGAGATTTTTTTCTGTGTTAAGTCTGTTTATCAGTTCAGTGTTGGTCATGGGGTTCACCGCCTTTTGTGATATAGCTGCGGGCGAAGGTAGCCTTCACGCTGACGCCGGGGATGACGGAAAGCCGCTGGGTAAGCTCCCGGACAGCCTGCTCCGGCCCGTCCATATTGACGTTTATAATGTTAACACCGCCTGCGGGATAGGGCATACCCATGCGCCCCACGATGTAACGGTTATACTCGTGAAATAGCCCGTTAATAAGCGTGTCAGCCCCGGGCTTTTCCATTATCACCGATATGGTGGCAAGCCTGCGGAGATTAGCATCACCGGCTTGCGTCATATCACCATCGTCGGTCATCATGACCGGTACAACGTCCCGCACTACGCTCACCGGCGTCTCGATCTCGCTTATTACAGCCGTCACGCCGAAGGCACGTTTTAGATTACTTTCTGTTATAATCTCGTTTACACCGCCGAACTGACTGGAGCCGTTTTTTCCCAGCAGCAGAGCCTTTGTGGCTCGCTGCATGGCGTGGGCAGGGTAGTGGGTGTTGAAAATGCAGGTCATGCCGGAGGCTGCCAGCGCGGACATGGTCTCATCGTGGCACGTGACCACGACACCGGGCCGCGCAGGCCGCGGCCGAGCCGGCTCAGGTCACGCGCGGAGCAGCTGACGCAACACATACGGCAGGATGCCGCCGT
>CAZLIJ010000289.1:0-1970 GCA_964559305.1 uncultured Oscillospiraceae bacterium
CCCCCGAATTCAGACATATATGGCTGCTGCTGTTCTGGCCGGTATTCGGTTTGCTGTTCACTCTGCTGGAGCGGGGCGGCATAAGCTCCGGCTTCCATGTGATGTACTGCGCCATGGACGACGCCATCCCCTTTCTGGAGGGGTTTATGATCCCCTATATGTTCTGGCACCTGTATCTTTTTGGGATGCTGGCGTATACCTTTTTTATGGATGTGCCCGCGTTTAAAAGAATGATGTATTTTATCATCATCACCTACACTGTCACCGTGGCGGTATATTTTATTTACCCCACCTGCCAGCACCTGAGGCCGGAGAGCTTTCCCAGGGATAACTTCCTGACCCGGTATATAGCGCATTTTTATGCCTTCGATACCGACACGAACGTCTGCCCCTCTATCCATGTGCTGGGGGCTGTGGCGGTGTCCTTTGCCGCGTGGAACAGCCGTCTTTTCAAAAAGCACATCTGGCGGGCGGCCTTTTCCGCCATGACGGCGCTGATAAGCCTTTCAACGGTATTTGTAAAACAGCACTCCATACTGGATGTTTTATGGGCGCTGCCGGTGTGCGCAGGCGCGTGGATAGCGGTCACAGCCGCTGAAAAAAGAAAACAAAAAAACAAAGCGCCGTCTTTATGAAAAGACGGCGCTTATTTTATCGGTCGTTCAGGTCTTTTATGTAATCGGCGGAGCGGTTAATAAAGCTCTCCGCGTCAAAGTCCGGATTCCTCAGCGCCTCCTGCACTATAAGCCCGTCGGAGGCCAGCAGGATAAGCCGGGTCAGGTAGTCCGCGTTGACCACGTTTGTGCGCTCGGCTATCTTCTGGGAGATGAGGACTTCAAAGTCTTCATAGCGCTTGATGAGCTTTTCCCGCAGCTCCTCGTCCCCCAGCATGGCGGCGTTGAGAAGATGCAGACGTATACCCGCCGAGGCCACGTTGCGCTCCACCACATACTTCACAAGCCGCTGGATAGAGGTGTCCTTATCCCGGTTCTCCGTCCATGCCACCAGCTCGTCCCACTGCTGGTCAAGATACCGGCTGGTGATGTCGTACAGTATGTCGGTCTTGCTTTTATAGTGGTAGTAAAGTGTGCCCTTGGAAACGCCGGAATCCGCCGCGATCTCAGCCAGCGTGATGTCCGAGAGGGTTTTGGTCTTTAAAAGATTCTCCGCGGCGTCCAGTATTTTTCCTTTTACATTGTCTTTCCGGGGAGCGGCCATAGATTTCTCCTTGATTTTAATGATGTCATGCCATTCTATAACCATTTCTGCCAATTTGTCCACTGCTTTTTTGAATATGATGGATATTGACAAGCCGAAAGCGCGGGAATATATTATAGTCAGTCGGTCAACCGACTGACTATAAGGGCAAGACCTTTACGGGGGCATGACTATGAATTTGACTTTGATGAATATAAAGCTCAAAAGAGCCTTTGGCGGCCGGGTATGGGCCGAGGAGGGCGACGGAGCGGTGAGAGTGCGGGGCCAGCTTGATAAATGGGAGGACGTTATAGCGGCCTGCCAGCTGTGCGCCCGGCCCCATTCAAAATGCCATGTGCTAAACGACATAAAATTTACCGGCGGTGAGGACGCGCCCATGCGTATGCCCACACTTGCCGACGCTGCCCTTGACGGGCGCAGGCCGGACGTGATGATAATCGGCGGGGGCATATCCGGCGCGTCCATCGCCCGGGAGCTTACCCGCTGGAAGCTGGATGTGCTGCTGGTGGAAAAGGAAGCCGATCTGGCGCTGGGCGCTTCTGGCAGGAACGACGGCGAGGTGCACCCGGGGGTGGATCTTAAAAAAGGCTCCATGAAGCACAAGTATGTCCGCCGGGGCAACGCCATGTATACCGAAGTGTGCCGGGAGCTGGACGTACCCTTCAGCCGGGTGGGGCAGTATGTGTGCTTCAAGCAGGGCTTTCTGCGCCCGGCGGCGGAGCTTTACTGTCTTGTGCGCCGCTTTCGCGACG
>CAZLIJ010000290.1:0-1717 GCA_964559305.1 uncultured Oscillospiraceae bacterium
TTACAAGGCCCAGAGCCAGAGATACTATGGCGGTGACCGCCAGCAGTACCAGAGCCAGCTTCAGTATGTTAGGAGATGCAGTCTTTTTCTTTTCCATCATGCACCCTCCTTTGCGGCCTTTGCGGCTGCTTTTTTGGCTGCCTTGGCCGCCTTGACGTCCTCCGCGGTGACGCCGAACTGGCGCTGCGGATTGAGTTTGTCAAGGAACCATGCGCAGGTGTTCATTATCAGGATAGCGAAGGTGACGCCCTCGGGGAAGCCGCCGAAGTATCTGATGAGGACGGTCAGCGCGCCGCAGCCGATGCCGTATATCACGCGGCCCTTGTTGGTTACGGGGCTGGTGGCGTAATCCGTGGCCATGAAGAATGCGCCCAGCATAAGTCCGCCGGAGCACAGGTTCAGGAGCATCCAGTCAAAGTTGGAGTAGCCGGCCTTGCCGAAGATAAGGCACAGCAGCGCCACAGAGCCCAGATACGCCGCGGGGATATGCCAGGAGATGACCTTGCGGATAAGAAGATACGCGCCGCCCACTATAAGGGCCAGAGCGCTTATCTCGCCGATGCAGCCGGGCATGGTGCCCAGGAACATGGCCTTAAGAGAGAAGCATTCCGGAAGCGCAGCGCCGGCTTTCATAAAGGAAAGCGGGGTCGCCATGGTGGTGGCGTCCACCGCCGCCTTGCCCAGCTCCACACCCTGCAGAGACGCGGGGATGCTCCAGCTGGACAGCAGCTTGGTGTAGCTGAAGAACACAAAAGCACGGCCGGCCAGCGCGGGGTTGAGGAAGTTCTTGCCCAGGCCGCCGTAAAGCTGCTTTACTATTATAATTGAGAACAGATCCGCGATGACCACCACCCACCAGGGTGTGGTGACGGGCAGGGTGAGCACGATGAGCACGCCCGTGACCGCGGCGGAGAGATCGCCTATCATGCAGTTTTTGTGCATGAGCTTGCGATAAAGCCACTCGAAGAATACGCTGGCGGCAACAGATACCACCAGAAGCAGCAGTACCTTCATGCCGAACTGCCACACGCCCACGGCCATGGCCGGGATAAGGGCGATGAGCACGTCCAGCATTATGGTGCGGGTATCGCGCTTTTCTCTTACCTGAGGCTGATACGAGGCGTTAAATACATAATCTTTTTCTTTCATTTCTTCTCAGCCTCCTTTGCCAGTGCCTCAGCCCGGGCCTTTTCCTCGCGTTCTTTGTTCATGATGAGTATTTTGGCCGTCTTGAAGGCGTGAGTCAGGGGCAGTCTGCCGGGGCAGTTATATGCGCAGCAGCCGCACTCGATGCAGTCGGTGATATGGTATTTCTTCATGCCCTCAAAGTCGTTCTTCATGAAATACTTATACATATAGAGCGGCTCAAGACGCATGGGGCAAACCTCCAGGCAGTGTCCGCAGTGGATGCAGGTGGGGTTTTCCACGTTCCTGTCCTCATCCTCGGTGAACACCAGCAGGCCGGCTGTGCCCTTGATGTTGACAGCGTCGATGTTGGCAATGTTCAGACCCATCATGGGGCCGCCCATGACAAGCTTGCGGGGCGTACGGGTAAAGCCGCCGCACTGCTCGATTATGTATCTGAAGGTCATGCCGATACGGACCTGAGCGTTGACAGGGGCGGCGATGCCGCTGCCGGCGATGGTCATAACGCGTCCGTAGCTGGGGATGCCCTCATAGCACGCCTGATAGATGGCATACGCCGTCTGGGTGCTGA
>CAZLIJ010000290.1:1735-1953 GCA_964559305.1 uncultured Oscillospiraceae bacterium
GTCCGTAACAGCCTTGATCTGCAGTTTCTCGCCGCCCTGAGGGTACTTGACGTTCTCGGGGACGATCTCCACACCGTACTGAGCCGGGTTTTTGGAGTTGAGCAGGTCGATGGCGTCCTGCTTGTTTTTCTCAATGCCGTAGTAGGCCTTGTCAAGGCCGCTGGCAATACGCGCAAGCTGGACGCCCTTCAGCAGTTCTTCGGGGTGGTTGAGCATGG
>CAZLIJ010000291.1:0-1949 GCA_964559305.1 uncultured Oscillospiraceae bacterium
CTACTTCATCGAATCGTTCTCCTACCCCTATCGGAACGAGTTTGGCGTCGGCTCCGGCCTGTTCCCGCGCTGGGTCGCGGTGATCTCGATGGTCGCGGGCGTGGCCTACACGCTGATCTCCACCTTCAAGGACAAGCTGACGCTGGGCGGTGGTTCGCCGCTGCTTTGCGGATGTTATGCCACGCTCCATTACATATCAGGTGACAGCGTTGCCTTGTTGAGCTGGTCGTTTGTCAGCCTTGCCAGCTCCTTGACTTTTGCCATATCCAGTCCCGCGGCCTTTACAAAGCGCTGCCCGTATTCCGGGTCGGCCTTCAGGCAGTGGACGGCGTGGCGATATTTGATGTTCACGGTGCACTGGGCAATATCACCGGCAGTGTTGGCGATGAGGGTTGACTTCTGCTTTTCATTCATCACGCGCCACAGATCGCCGCCGGCACGGAAGCAGTCGTCAGTGGGATCGTCCTTGGGGTCGTAGTTCCACATGGCGCCGCCGATGTCCAGAGGCGGTTCCATGACCTCGGGCTGGGCAGCCCACACACCGGCGGAGTTGGGAGAATAAGCGGGTGCGCCGCCGTAATTCCCGTCTGTGCGCATAAAGCCGTCCCGGTGATAGTCGGCCACGCCGCCCTCGACGCCCTTGGCCTGATTGACGGGGATGAGATTGTGGTTCACACCCAGACGGTAGCGCTGGGCGTCGCCATACACGAAAAGCCGGCCCTGCAGGAATTTGTCGGGAGAAAAGCCGATGCCGGGCACCACATGGGCGGGAGTAAAGGCGGCCTGCTCAACTTCCGCAAAGTAGTTTTCAGGCCAGCGGTTCAGCTCCAGCTCTCCCACTTCGATGAGCGGATATTCCGCGTGCCGCCAGATCTTGGTGATATCGAAGGGGTTTTCGTAGTGATGCTTTGCCTGCTCCTCGGTCATTATCTGGACATACATGGTCCATTTGGGGAAATCGCCCCGGGCAATGGCGTCGTAAAGATCCCGGCCGGCGCTCTCCCGGTCAACGGCATTTTTCGCAGCGGCCTCCTCGTTGGTAAGATTTTTGATGCCCTGCTGGGTCTTGAAATGGAATTTGCACCAGACGCGCTGGTTTTTGTCGTTGTAAAAGCTGAAGGTGTGCTCGCCGAAAAGGTGCATATGTCGGAAGCCGTCGGGGATGCCCCGGTCAGACATGACCACGGTTATCTGGTGGAAGCATTCCGGCAGGAGTGTCCAGAAATCCCAGTTATTCTGGGCGGAGCGCATACCGGTATGGGGGTCGCGCTTAACGGCGCGGTTGAGATCGGGGAAATTATGTACGTCGCGGATGAAGAAGGTGGGGGTGTTGTTGCCCACCAGATCCCAGTTGCCCTCGGGTGTGTAAAACTTCATGGCCACGCCCCGGATATCCCGCTCGGCGTCTGCCGCGCCCCGCTCGCCGGCCACGGTGGAAAAACGCACAAAGCAGTCTGTGACAGCGCCGGGCTGCAATACCTTTGCCCGTGTATACTGAGATATGTCGTGGGTCACGGTGAGCTTGCCGTATGCTCCCCAGCCCTTGGCGTGCATACGCCGCTCTGGTATGACCTCCCGGTCGAAATGAGCCAGCTTTTCCAGCAGCCACACATCCTGCATCATCACCGGCCCTCTGGGCCCGGCAGTAATGGAGTTTTCGTTATCGGCTACCGGCGCGCCGACCTCGTTGGTAAGCTTTTTGAGATTATCCATTTTAAACCTCCATATCTTATTAGGACTTGATACTAATAACGATACACATATTTTACAGTTTTGTCAAGTATTTCTTTTTGTGTAACAAAAATCAGGGGCGGTACAACATCGCCCCTGATAATATATATGTATTTCTAATCCTCCTCCGGCTCCTGTTCTTTCGGTGTTTTGTCCCGGCCAAAGCTGAATCTGGGCTTGGGTATGGCCATACGGGTTCCGGCCACGGTCTCCTGTAT
>CAZLIJ010000292.1:0-1945 GCA_964559305.1 uncultured Oscillospiraceae bacterium
TATACCATCTATATGCCTCAAAGTCAACGAAGCTGCGCGTCCGCGAAAAAAAACAGCGCCGCCGCGGAGAATTGGACGCGGCAAAAAAACGCGTCATCCCGGTCAGCAAAGCGGCAAAGGTTCCCATTACGACCCGGAAGGGCCCGTGAGATCCTTCGCCGCGCTCAGGATGACGTCTGTTTTTTTACAGGCTGTCTATATACTCGCAGGCTGCCAGACCGGCCACGCTGCCGTCGGAAATGGCGGTGGTCAGCTGCCGCACCTGCTTTTTCCGGCAGTCGCCGGCCACAAAAATGCCCGCCGCCGCGTAGCCCGCGCCGTCCATATCAAGGTATTTTGCGAAGGGGCCGTTTACAGGCGCTCTGCCTATGGCCACAAAAAGGCCCTGCACAGGGATGTCCCTTGTCTGACCCGCCGCGTTTTCCACCTTTATTCCCTCCAGAGAGTCCTCACCCCTCAGGGCGGTGATCCTGCTGTCCAGAATAAGCTCCACATTCTCCTTGGCTTTCAGCTGCTCCACCAGAAGCTCCTCTCCCCGGAACTCTGCCCGCCGGTGGATGAGATAGACCTTGGAGCATATGTCCGAAAGCATCACCGCATCCTGCAGCGCGGTGTTGCCCCCGCCGTTCACCGCCACAGGCTGACCCTTGAAAAAGGCTCCGTCGCAGGTGGCGCAGAAGCATTCGCCGTTGCCGATATATTTTTTCTCGCCCTCAAGCCCCAGCTCTCTGGGCTTTGCTCCCGTGGCCAGCACCACGGCCCTTGCCCTGTATTCCTCGCCGCTGTCGGTTTTAAGGAGCTTGTATCCGTCCTCCTGGGTGATCTCGATCACCTCCGCAAGCTCCGCGTCGGCGCCCAGCTCCATGGCCTGAGCCAGCAGCCTGTCGCCCAGCTCCGTGCCGCTTATCACAGGTATCGTGGGGAAATTTTCCACTCTGGGCGACCAGGTTATCTGTCCGCCGAAGGCGCCTTTTTCTATCACCAGCACGGTTTTGCCGGCCCGCAGGCCGTACACCGCCGCTGTAAGTCCCGCCGGGCCGCCGCCCACAATTATAATATCGTACATAGCTCTCTCCTTAAACTGAAAACAGACCGCCGTCAGGCGGCCTGTTTTCCTTTTTCTCTCTATCTCTCTGTCTCTCTTGTGTCAATTGTTGGCCAAAAACTGTTTTATCGCACCGGCGCCGGCGTATTTCTTCACGCCCTCCGGCCCGGTGATGACCAGCGTGGGCGCCTGCTTGACGCCGTAGGCAAGGGCGGTGTCAACATTTTCTTCCGCAAAGATCGTTTCGTACTTGAAGCCGGCCTTGTTCAGATAGGAAACCGCTATGCGGCAGTTGGGGCAGGTGGGTGAGGAGAACAGCATAGTGCGGGCCTCACCGGGCTTCACCTCCGGAACAGCTTCGGTCTGGGCGGGCTTATCCTCCGCAATGGGGCCCTGATGATTGAGCTTTGACTGGCCCAGATTATATTCCCGGCGGTCCTTATACTCCTGGGTCTTGCCGGCGTTCCAGTTCTGCACCGGGCGGTAATAGCCGGTTATGCGGCTCCACACCTCGGTGGATTCCCCGCAGTCGGGGCAGGTGAACTGCTCGCCGGTGAGATAGCCGTGGTTTTTGCAGATGGAATAGGTGGGCGACATGGTGTAGTAGGGCAGCTTATAATTTTCCGCGATCTTGCGCACAAGATTGGCCGCCGCTTTCCAGTCCGGCAGCTTCTCGCCCAAAAAGGCGTGGAACACCGTGCCGGAGGTGTACATGGTCTGCAGCTCGTCCTGCACGTCCAGCGCCGCGAAAATATCCTCGGTATAGCCCACGGGCAGGTGGCTGGAGTTGGTGTAATAGGGGGTGCCGCCGGCCTCTGCCGCGGTGATGATGTCCGGGAACTGGGCCACATCGTGCTTTGCAAGCCGGTAGGTGGTGGATTCGGCGGGGGTGGCCTCCAG
>CAZLIJ010000293.1:0-1927 GCA_964559305.1 uncultured Oscillospiraceae bacterium
CCTCGGAGAGCGGAAAAACGGAGAACGTTGACTAAGGAGACAGATATGAGACCAATTACAATTACCACGGGGCAGTACGGCGATCTGTCCCTTGAGGAAGTCTGCAAAGATATGAGCGCCATCGGCTATGACGGGCTGGAGATCGCCTGCCATACCCATCTGGACGCCCACCGCTATCTGGGGGAGAGCGCCTATCGGGATAAGGTGGACGCAACCCTTAAAGAAAATAACCTTAAGGTGTGGGCACTGGGCGCTCATCTGGCCGGTCAGTGCGTGGGTGATAACTGGGACCCCAGACTGGATAACTTCGCGCCCACCCGCCTTGCCGGCAAGCCGGAGGAGATCCGCGCCTGGGCTATCGACGAAATGGAGACTGTGGCGGCGGCGGCGCAGAAAATGGGTGTCAGTATCGTCACGTGCTTTATGGGTTCACCCATCTGGCCGTACTGGTACTCTTTCCCACAGACCACCCAGCAGATGGTGGACGACGGCTATGGACGCATAAAAGAGCTGTGGACGCCAATCTTTGACGTGTTTGACAGCTGCGGGGTGAAATTTGCCCTTGAGGTACATCCCACGGAGATCGCCTTTGATTATTACAGCACCAAAAAGCTGCTGGAGGTCTTTGATAACCGGCCCACGCTGGGCATTAATTTCGACCCCTCCCACCTGCAGTGGCAGGGCGTTGATCCCTGCCTTTTCCTGCGTGATTTCGCCCCGCGCATATATCATGTCCATATGAAGGATGTGAAGGTGCGCATGGATGGCCGGGCGGGAATACTGGGCAGCCATATCGAGTTCGGCGATCTGCGCCGGGGCTGGAATTTCGTGTCTCCGGGCCACGGCAATGTGGATTTCGACGGCATCATCAGGGAGCTGAACGCCATGAAATACGACGGGCCTCTTTCTGTTGAGTGGGAGGATTCCGGCATGGAGCGTATGTTCGGCGCGCGGGAGGCGTATGAATTTGTCCGCAGGACAAACTTTGACGCCTCGGATGTGGCCTTCGACTCGGCTCTTAAAAGCGATTGAAAAGGAAAGACATTTGAACATGAGTGATAATACCCGCCCCATTGAAATTATAAGCCCCTGGCAGGGCTTTGCCATCCGCTACGCGCTTTTTGATTTTGACGGTACTATCAGCCTTATCCGTGAGGGCTGGCAGGACATCATGATACCCTATTTCTGCGAAGTAATAAGCCAGACAAATAGCGGAGAGAGCCCGGAGGCCATACGCGAATGCGTCACGGATTTTGTGGATACGCTGACGGGAAAGCAGACCATATATCAGTGCATCCGGCTAAACGACGAGGTAGTGACGCGGGGCGGAACTAAGCGCGACCCCATGGTGTATAAGCGGGAGTATCTGCGCAGGCTTGATGAGCGCATAAGCTCCCGCAAAGCGGCGCTGGCCGCCGGAACCGCCCGGCCGGAGGATTATCTTGTGCCAGGCGTAAAGGATTTTGTCCGCCTGCTGCAAAGCCGGGGCATACGCTGCTATCTGGCCAGCGGTACGGACGAAAAGGACGTTTTATACGAAGCCCATCTGCTGGGACTGGACGGCGACTTCGGCGGGGGCATCCACGGCGCTCGGGACGCCGCTGTGCTGGTGTGCTCCAAGGAAATGGTCATACGGGATATGATAGAGCGGGAAAAAATCAAGCCCCATGAGCTTGTCTCCTTTGGGGACGGCTATGTGGAGGTGGAGCTGGTGGCCCAGCTGGGCGGCCTTGCCATCGGCGCCGCCACCAACGAGCAGAGCCGCAGGGGAGTGAACAGCTGGAAGCGGGAGCGCCTTATAAAAGCCGGCGCCCGGGCTATAATTCCGGATTTCAGAGCCTCAGAAGATATCTATCAGGCCATCAGGGAGGAATAAAACACAATGCCGTTTGAAGTATTCGACCGCACAAAGCTGAAAATACTGCCG
>CAZLIJ010000294.1:0-1926 GCA_964559305.1 uncultured Oscillospiraceae bacterium
AAATTCGTGCAGGAAAATCAGTACAATGTGGGCCTTGACGCCGCCATACTGATGAATCCCCAGACCTGGGTGGCTTCCGGCCACTTGAGCGGCTTTTCCGACCCCCTTATGGACTGCCGGGAATGCAAGGAGCGTTTCCGCGCGGACAAGCTCATTGAAAACTGGGCCAACGAAAACGGCGTGGAGCTTGAAAAGCCCATCGACGCTTTTACTCAGCCGGAGATGAAGGCTTATATCGAGGATAAAAACATCCCCTGCCCCACCTGCGGCAAGCATAATTTTACCGACATCCGTCAGTTCAATCTGATGTTCAAAACCTTCCAGGGCGTCACCGAGGACGCCAAAAACACCGTGTACCTCCGGCCTGAGACCGCTCAGGGCATATTTGTGAACTTCGCCAATGTGGCCCGCACCACCCGCAGGAAGCTGCCCTTCGGCATCGGCCAGATCGGCAAGAGCTTCCGCAACGAGATCACCCCGGGCAACTTCATCTTCCGCGTCCGGGAATTCGAGCAGATGGAGCTGGAGTTCTTCTGCCAGCCCGGCACCGACCTTGAGTGGTTTGACTACTGGCGCTCCTTCTGCCACAAATTCCTGCTGGACATCGGCCTGAAGGACGAGAATCTGCGTATGCGCGACCACGACCCCCAGGAGCTGGTTTTCTATTCCAAGGCCACCACCGACTTTGAATTTCTGTTCCCCTTCGGCTGGGGCGAGCTGTGGGGCGTGGCGGACAGGACCGACTACGATCTCACCCAGCACCAGAAGACCTCCGGTCAGGATCTGACCTACTACGATCAGGAGAAAAACGAGCACTATATCCCCTATGTCATCGAGCCTTCTCTGGGCGTGGAGCGCACCGTGCTTTCGCTGCTGGTGGACGCTTACGACGAGGAGGTCGTGGGTCAGGACAAAAAGGGCAACGACGATGTTCGCACCGTGCTGCGTCTCAATCCCGCGCTGGCCCCGTATAAATGCGCCATCCTGCCCCTTTCCAAAAAGGAAGTGCTCACCGGCCCGGCCATGGAGCTTTATAACCAGCTATCCAAGAGCTTTATGTGCGATTACGACGAGACCGGCTCCATCGGCAAGCGCTACCGCCGCGCAGACGAGATCGGCACGCCCTTCTGCGTCACCTTTGACTTTGACACCGTGGGCGATGAGCAAAACGGCACCCCGGCGGACAACTGCGTCACCATCCGTGAGCGGGATTCCATGGAGCAGGTACGCCTGCCCATAGACCAGGTGAAGGATTATATCGCCCGGCGGATAGATTTTTAATCAGCCATGGACGAAAACGGCCATGAGAGCGCGGGGCAGGAATTTGCCCGGTGGCTCCGCCCGGCGGGCTGCGTATTTGTGCTGATACTTGCCGCATTGGCGCTGGTGATATGCTTTACCCACGGCAAAGACCCCATTCCGGGCTATAAGCCTCCCCAGACCTCCGAATACTACTCCGGGCATATGGACGAGCTGCAGGCGGAGCTTGAGGAAAACGTGTTCCCCGTCATCGGCGGGGTGGAAAAAAGCGAGATCGACGGCGGCAAACTCACCGTCACGCTGGATTCCGGCACGTTTGCTGTCACCCGCTCGGCCATATTGCGATACTATGACGTAAGCTTATTTGAGTTTGTGGACAACGCGAAATAAATAAAGCAAAGGAATGGTCAAACAAAATGAAACACGGATTTGTCAAAGCAGCGGCCGCATCCCCCATGATCCGGGTGGCCGATCCCGACTACAACGCTGACAGGGTCATTGAAAGCGCCAGAGCCGCCTGTGATAAGGGCGTGAAGGTGCTGGTGTTCCCGGAGCTTGTGCTGACGGGCTGCACCTGCGGCGCGCTGTACACCCAGCGCACTTTGCTGGAGGGCGCGGAAAAAGCTCTTTTGAAGATCGTGGACGCTTCCACCGGCATGGATATGC
>CAZLIJ010000295.1:0-1893 GCA_964559305.1 uncultured Oscillospiraceae bacterium
CTACTTCGAGTGGGTACAGAACCTGCAGGGTCTGAGCTGGAGCTTCGACGAGGTCGACGCAAAGCTGCACACCATCATGAAGGAAATCTTCAAGGCCTGCTATGACGCCTCTGTTGAGTGCGGCAAGCCCGGCGATATGATGGTCGGCGCCAACGTGGCCGGCTTCCTTAAGGTCGCCAACGCCATGATGGCTCAGGGTATTGTCTGATACATAAGCTTTTATAGAATATCCGGCGCGGTTTTCGCGCCGGATATTTTTATATTGCGTCATATTTTCAATGGGTTTATACTGAATAACAATTAATGACAGGGAGGGACGTATATGTTTGAAAGCGATAAGGTCAGCACTGGTATCGAGGGACTTGACAATATAATCCAGTATCTGCGGGCCGGGGATAATGTGGCCTGGCAGATCGACAGTATCGCGGATTATATGTATGTCGCCACCCGTTTTGTCACCAGTATCGCCCGGGCGGGAAAGCGCATCGTCTATATCCGCTTCGGCAATCATGAGGAGATAATCGACGCGGACGAGCTGTCCCGCTTCGGCGCCAACGTGAAAAGATATGATCTGGACCCACACATCGGCTTTGAGACCTTTGCGGTGCAGGTGCATCGGATAATAAGCTCTGAGGGAATGGGAGTGTTCTTTATATTTGACTGCATTTCCGACCTGCAAAAATTCTGGTTTTCCGATAATATGGTGGCCAATTTCGTGTGCCTGACCACTCCGTTCATAGCCCAGCAGAAATCCATTGCCTATATGCCCATGATGTACGAGCGCCACACCTATGACACCATCACCCGCATCCGCCACTCCGTGCCTGTGCTGCTGAATATGCGCACCTACGGCGGTAGCATACATATCCTGCCCGTTGAGGTGGCCGGGCGGTACACAAGAGATATGTATTTTCCCCTGCGTATCCGGGGCAACAAATATGAATCGCTGACCTCCAGCGCCGCTTCCTACGCGATCTTCGATAAATTCACCCAGACCGGCGAGCAGCGGGACTGCTGGGACAAGATGTTCGATAACTTTGTTGTAGGCAGCGACGACGTCACCGACGAGGACGGCGTTGCGCTGAAGGAGAATATAATTCAGTGCCTCCTGGGCATTGAGCCCACCCGGCTTGAGCTTTGCAGGAAATACTTTTCCACGGCGGACCTTATTGAGATAAAGCGCCGGGAGATCGGCACGGGCTGCATAGGCGGCAAAGCCGCCGGAATGCTGCTGGCCAGAAATATAATAAGAGATTCCATGCCGGATCTTTACAGGGAAAAGATCGAGCCTCACGACTCATATTTCGTCGGGGCGGACGTTTTCTATACATATGCCGTGCAAAACGGCATATGGAACCTGCGCACGGAGATGATAAAGCCGGAGGATTATATGCGTCTTGCGCCGGAGGGGCAGCGGCTATTGATGAACGGCGATTTCAGCCCCGCCATACGGGAACAGTTTTTGTCCATGCTGGAATATTTCGGCCAGTCGCCCATAATCGTGCGCTCAAGCTCTCTTTTGGAGGACGGCTTCGGCAACGCCTTTGCCGGAAAGTACGACAGTGTGTTCTGCCCCAATCAGGGCAGCCTTGATGAGCGCTATGAGGTATTCGAAAAGGCTGTACGCACCGTGTACGCCAGTACCCTGAATACCGACGCCATAATGTACCGCTCGGACAGGAACCTTTTGCAGCGGGACGAGCAGATGGCGCTGCTTGTTATGCGGGTGGCCGGTGACAGGCACGGCAAGTATTATTATCCCCACTGCGCCGGGGTGGGTCATTCCAAAAATCTATATACCTGCTCCGGCTCCGGCGGCGAGAATGTGGGTATGCTGCGGCTTGTGCTGGGTCTTGGCACAAGAGCCGTGGACAGAGAGGCCGACGATTACGC
>CAZLIJ010000296.1:0-1892 GCA_964559305.1 uncultured Oscillospiraceae bacterium
GCCCACATGATAGGAGGAACCGCAGGCCACGATGAATATTTTCTTTATGTCCTTGATATAGTCCTCGCCTATTTTAAGCCCGTCGAATACTATTCTGCCGCCCCGGATACGGGGGGACATGGTTTTGCGTATGGCTTCGGGCTGCTCCATGATCTCCTTGAACATGAAGTGGGCGTAGCCGCCCTTTTCCGCGGCGGAAATGTCCCAGTCGATGATGTGGTGCTGTTTTTCCACCGGCTGACCCAGGGAGTCGTAGACCTTGATGGCGTCTTTGGTGATAAAGGCCACCTCGCCGTCGTCCATATAGGCCACTTCCCGGGTGTGCTCGATAATGGCGGTGGCGTCGGAGGCCACATAGTTGGCGTCCTTGCCGTAGCCCAGCAGCAGCGGCGCGTCCTTGCGGGCGGCGATGAAGCAGTCTGGATAGTCGGAGCAGAGAATGACCAGCGCGTAAGCGCCCTCTATGCGGTGGAGCACCTTGAAAACCGCGTCCATTATGTTTTTGGATTTGAGATAGTAGTATTCGATGAGCTGCACCACCACCTCGGTGTCAGTCTCAGACTTGAACTCCACGCCCTTGGAGATGAGGAATTCCTTCAGCTCCACATAGTTTTCGATGATGCCGTTGTGTACCAGCGCCACGGAGCCGTGCTGGCTCAGATGGGGGTGGGCGTTGAGCTCGTTAGGCACGCCGTGGGTGGCCCAGCGGGTGTGACCGATGCCGGTGCTGCCGTGCAGATCGGCGCCGTCGTGGGTCTTTTCACAGAGATTTATGATTTTACCGGGGGATTTGACCACGGTGATATGTCCGCCGCTGACAACGGCCACGCCCGCGGAGTCATAGCCCCGGTACTCCAGCTTTTTCAGTCCCTCCAGCAGCAGCGGTGCCGCCTCACGGGTGCCGGTATAGCCAACTATTCCACACATATTTCAGTTTCCTTTCCTGACTGTTATTGATAGCGTATCAAAGAGTTTATATCATTATAGCATAATTTTTGGTCTTTTCAACGTCTAACAACGCCCTGTTTTTCGACGGAGAAAGCAGAATAGTCCCGTTTTTTATAAAGGCGCGCCGTAAAAAAGACTTTACGGCGCGCCATATTTTCAGAAGACGGCGGTGAAGGTGACGGACTTGCCGTCTGCGGTGGAGGCGGAGATCTTGCCTCGGTGCCGGTCGGTGATGGCCTGGGCTATGGAAAGGCCGATGCCGCTGCCGCCGGTGTCCCGGCTGCGGGATTCGTCCGCCCGGTAGAAGCGTTCAAAAAGCCGGGAGGTTTTTTCCGGGTCTATGGATTCGCAGGTGTTATACACGGTCAGCACGGTCTTTTTCTGCCGGGCCAGCGTTATTCTTATGGGGCCGGTGCCGTCTGAATATTTAAGGGCGTTGTCCAAAAGCAGGGTCGTCAGGCGATAAAGCTCGTCGCGGGAGCCGTTCATGGATATGCCCGGCTGGATATTGCGTATAAACTCTATGCCCTCGGCCTGGGCCGGAACCTCAAAGGCATGAGCGGCCTCCGAAACCGCCTCGCTCAGGTCAAATTCTCCAAACTGACCCAGAACGGGGGCTTCGTCCAGCTTGGAAAGCTCCAGCAGATTTTTCACAAGATGGTTCAGCCGGCGTGTCTGATTTTTGATGCTGTCCACCCAGCGGTTTTCACCCACCTGCATTTGCAGCACCTCGGTGTTGGCGGATATGATGGTGATGGGGGTTTTCAGCTCGTGCCCCGCGTCGGTGATGAACTGGCGCTGTTTTTCCACGCTCTCCTCCACCGGCTTTGTCACCCGCCGGGACATCAGCATGACCAGCGCGAACACAGCGGCCATACACAGCACGCCCGCACCTATGGATACCAGCAGCAGCGTGTTCTCCTGCCGAAGCTGCTGATAACAGC
>CAZLIJ010000297.1:0-261 GCA_964559305.1 uncultured Oscillospiraceae bacterium
ATCATTTTATATGTTCAGATGCGAAAAAAGGAGAGTACGATGAAACGTTGGTTTACCGCCGCATTTGTGGCAGCTGTTGCTCTGATGATTGGTATTTGCCTTTTTGCCGGGACGCTTCCTTATAGCCCTCAATCGGATGAGGGAAACTCGCTTTCAGATTTTTCCCGGGACTGGGTCAAGACGAGCGCGGGAACAGCACTGGCCATTGACGGCGCCAAATATGCCGTCGGTGAAGACAGTGTAACCGTGAGCAAGGCGCTG
>CAZLIJ010000297.1:271-1871 GCA_964559305.1 uncultured Oscillospiraceae bacterium
CGCACGCCCGAGACATGGCCTATGCCCGTGATCAAGGCGCTGCCGGGCACGCTTCCCCGCGACGCGGTGCTGTATATGCGTTCCAACCACAACGAGGTGTCCTGCTATATAAACGGCAGAGAGTTGTTCTGCGAGGGGGTGTGCCGGGAGCGCACCTTTGGCATCGCCTACACCGGCATCTGGATAATCATCCCGCTGGAGACGTCCGACGCGTGGCAGACGGTGACGCTGGAGATCGAGAAGACGGATGGGAACATGGGGCAGCTCCCGGAGGAGCTGCTGCTGGCCAATCGGAACGCCCTGACCAATGAGCTGGTCCATCAGACGGCGCTGCCCGTCGGCATTGCTTCCTTTATGCTGACGCTGTCGGTATTCATGCTCATCGCGGGTTTCCTGCTGCGCAGGCGGAATACCGGCAACGACACCAGCATTGCCGTGTGGCTGGCCGTCTTTATCTTCATGTCCGCCGTCTGGATGCTGACGGACGACAATGTCCCTCGCCTGTTTCAGCCCTATAACGACGCGTACTATTTCCTGTCCTTTTACTGCTTTATGCTGCTGCCGGTGCCGTTTGCGCGATTTATCGGCGAGTGCATCCCAAAAAGCAGGCGGGTCATGCTGTGGTTTTCCGGCGGGTTCCTCCTGTCCTTCGCCCTCTCTGTTGTCGCTGCGGTGTTTTTCGCCAAGCCCTTGTCTCTGATGCTGCCCATGACCCACATCCTCATTCTGGCGGGCTTTTTCACGGTGCTGGTCTATGCGTGGAGAGACAAAACCCAGGAGGGCAAGCTCCGCATGCCGGAGGTATTCTGGGGTCTGTGTCTCTTTGTGGCCACAGCCGCCGGGGCTCTGGTGTCCTTCTACTTCGGGGCGATCCGCGTCTATGCGCTGCTGTTCCGCATTGCGGCGCTGCTGTTCGTGTCGGCACTGAGCATGGGTACCATGCGCCGGGCGCTGCGGGAGGGTGCCCGGGTGCGGCAGTTTGAAAAGCTGACCCAGATCATCCCCGGCGGCATCTGTCGGCTCAACTGCCGGGACGGCCTATCAATCCTATACGGGAACGACACCTATTACCGTATGTTCGGCTATGAGCCGGAGGAGGCGAAAGCTGACGGCTTTGCCTGCTTCGATCATATTCTGCTGCCCGAGGATCGGGAACCGATTCGCCGGGCACTGATGGATAAGGTCCAGAATAACGAGCTGTATTTTGAGATTGAAACCCGCGCCCTGCATAAGTCCGGGAAGCTGATCTATATGATGACCGCCAACAGGTATCTGCCGGAAAAGGGAGAGATCGTCTCCGTTCTGACAGACATCACCCTGCGCAAGCACATGGAGGAGCAGCTTCGGATTCAGGAGCTGGAATTCCGCGTCGCCGCGGAGCAGAGTGACAAATACATCATGCGCTACGAGATCAAAAGCGGGCGGCTCCACGCCCACCGCAAGGCCGTACAGCGCTTCGGTGTGCCGGAGGTATGCGAAAACGCCGGTCAGGCGCTGGTCAATCTGAATTTCATCGGAAAGGGCAGTCTGGAGAAGTATTGGATGCTATTTGAACAGATCAGCCGCGGTGATGCAAAGGGCAGCGCCGTTTTGCAGGTCT
>CAZLIJ010000298.1:0-1863 GCA_964559305.1 uncultured Oscillospiraceae bacterium
GTCAACGCCTTCGGGCGGCAGGTCGACGAGTGGGATGCCCAGCCGGCGGGCCTGACGCAGCGCGTAGTGGCCGACGGTAAAGGGGGAATGGACGTGGAAAAGCTGAAAGCCGCCCCTTTCAAGAAAATCCGACAGCCCGGGAGTAAGACTGGGGGCCGCCAGCCTGTATTCGTTCAGCGGAAGCTGAAGGCTCTTGCAGCGGAACACATCATAAGGGAAGTCGTCCTCATAACTGTCGCTTATATTGGGGGCCACCACGCAGGAACACGCGCCCAAGGCGTTCATGCTGTCGGCGTAATTGTGCACAGTGCGCACCACGCCGTCGATGGTAGGGAAAAATGTGTCTATAAACTGCGCGTTGGATGGGATATAAAATTCGTTCATGCTTATTCCTCCGGAACGCTGTCCCTGTTGGGATCGTCCCTGGCTATGGCACGGGCCCTGCGCCTGTCGATAAGGAAATTGGCGGCGTAGATACCGATACCCCAGATGATGAAGATGTAATAACAGAAGAAACGCCACACCAGCATGGCCCAGAAAATACGCCCCGGCGTGAGCAGGGAGAAGACAAGGTAAAAAGAGCCCTCCGCCGCGCCGGCGTTGCCGGGAGTGGGGATAAAGGCTATGGCGGCATAGATGAAAAGAGTGGTGGTGACAGCGTCCAGCCAGTTCATATGTCCGCCGAACATGAGGATGACAAAATACGGCAGAGTGCATATGGCGCCCTGATACACTATGGACAGGGCCAGCAGTACGGTTTCAAGGCCCCGCACCTTCCAAAGCTCGATAATATCCGTGCGGTAATCCTTCAGTGTGTTCACGGCTTTTTCCTCGGCGGTGGGCAGATCCTTGACGAAATGCATTTTTGCGCCCAGCGCCATGCACCAGCGCACCAGCTTTTCCGTCCACACAGGAGCCACGGTGAAAAGAATGATCAGCAGGGGCAGACCCATATAAAGAACAAGCCCCACATACGCCGCCACGTGTATCGCGGGCGAGTCGATGACCCCGCCCCGCAGTATGAACATCAATATGCCCAGTATGCAGAAGGCCGACTGCATATTGACAAAAGCCGCGATGGGCATAACGGCACAATCGCCCGCGGGGATGCCGCGTTTGCTGAGATAGTACATCTGGAAAGGCTGTCCGCCTATGCCGGAGGGGGTTATATTGTCATAATACCTGCCCAGCAGAGTTACCTCATACACGGTTTTGAAGTTCACATGGCCGCAGAGCTTTTTCATCATCACGGCATATTTGGTTATCTCGGCGGATATGGCCAGCACAAAACAGCCTGCCGCCGGTATAAGATACCTCCAGCGGATGGCGATGGTAAAAAAGTTCTGCGCGCTGCCGCCCTTCCGATACTCGGAATATGCGGTGTAGCCGATGACGGCCGCGTTCAGAAGTATAAACAGCAGTATGGTTATGTAATTGTGCTTCTTCTTCGGAAGAGAATCGTTCATCTGTTTTCATCCTTGCTTCATATCCCCGGGAATCAAAGCCGGTTACATGATACAATATATCTCATTAATAAACAACAGCATGAAATCTTAAGAATTGTTTAAATGCAGCCGCCCTGCTGCCTGAACACCGCGGAAAGCCGGCGAAAAAGTTTATCCTGGACCCCGGCGGATGCGGAGAATCACAATGGCGCCGGCCATTTATTAAATCTTTCTGAATAATGTTTGTTTGTGTTGATGTTTTTGGGTTTTGGTGGTAGAATACTATTGCTATTAGATAAAATATCCAAATAGTAAAATATAGTTAACGCGTCTGTATTTCATTTCGTATAGGAGTGGATTTTTTGTGGACGTAGGGGCAATGATCGCCGACAATCTCAACAAGCTGCGCCGTGACCGC
>CAZLIJ010000299.1:0-1861 GCA_964559305.1 uncultured Oscillospiraceae bacterium
TACCTTCATAGTATAAGTCCTTTCTCAGTCTGCCTGTCAGCTGTCCAAATATTCGTCCACAGCGGCATATAGCTTGTCCACAGCGGCATTGAGCTCCAAGCCGTCCAGCTGGGCCGCCGCCGCGTTGCGGTTGCCGCCGCCGCCAAGTTTTTCCATTATCATCTGCACGTTCAGATCCCCGATGGATCTGGCGGAAATAAACACCCCCGAGTCTGTGGGGTATACCACCATCGACGCGTCCACGCCGGAAACGTTCAAAAGCTCGTCCGCCGCCTGAGCGGCCACGATCCTGTCCTGGGGCGTCTGGGGCGCGGCAACGGCAATATTTCTGTATAGTCTTGCCGACTGAAGAATGCTGTATTTTTCCACGGTGTGCTTCATGTCGGTCTGCAGCAGCTTTTTCACCTCGGTGGTGTCGGCGCCTGTACGTCTGAGGAAAGCCGCCGCGTCAAAGGTGCGCTCGCCGGTGCGCAGGGTAAAGTTTTTGGTGTCCAGCACTATGCCCGATAGCATGGCCTCGGCTTCGCACCGCAAAATGTCCGACGGCTCCACCACCACCTGCAATATCTCTGTCATCAGCTCGCACACGGAGGAGGCGTAGGGCTCGATAAAGCTCAGATCCGCGTTTTGCACATAGGTGGCCGCCCGCCGGTGGTGGTCGATGACCGCCACATGGTTGCAGGCTTCAAGCAGGGCTCTGTCCTCCGCCTGCTCGGGGCGGTTGGTGTCCACCAGCACCAGCAGCGTGCGGTTGTCCGCCCGGAGTATGGCCTCCTGTGGATTGATGAAAACGTCTTTATATTCCGGCTCTTTTCTCAGCCTCTCCACCAGCGCTCTGGCGGCGGTATTGTCAAGGTCTATGACCATGTGTATCTTCACGCCGCGCTTGCGGGCGATGCAGCACACCGCCGACGCCGCGCCCACGGAATCCATGTCCGTGAACTTGTGGCCCATGACGTAGACCTTGGAGGAATCGCCGATAAGCTCGTACAGGGCGTTGGCCATAACTCTGGATTTGACCTTGGTGCGGGTCTCTATCTCGCTGCCCCGTCCGCCGTAAAAGTCAAAATTGAAGCGGTTTTTGGTGACGGCCTGATCGCCGCCTCTTGAAAGGGCCATTTCAATGCTCATATTGGCAAACTGCAGATTTTCACCAAAGCCCGCGCCGTCCCGGCCGATGCCGATGGAAATGGTGGCGTGTATCCCCGAGGGGCTTACCACTGTGTGAGCCGCTTCCAAAAGCGGAAACTTTGCCGCGATGAGCTTTTCCATGTACTGCTCTTCAAATATCAGCAAATAGCGATCCCGGCCAATGCGCTTTATAAGGCCGTTGAGCTCGCCGCTCCACTGGTTTATCTTATCCTCCACCGCGTCCCGCAGGTCGGAAATCTCCCTGTCGGGCTGATTTTTTATAAGCTCCTCGTAATTGTCGATGACCACAAGGGCCACCACGGGGCGGGAGCGCTCGTACTCAAGGCGGATATCGTCGTAATCGGTCACGTCCACCCAGTAGGTGATGCCCATGAAGGCGCTGTTGTCTTCATCCCTGCCGGAGCGGACAAGGTTGCCGTTGACCTGATATTTTTTGCCGCCTACCTCCATAAGCCCCGGGTACTGGGTCTTGCCCTCCAGCAGCCATTTGCCGGTAAAGTCCGGCACAAGGGACTGAAGCTTTTTTTCGTATCGGGAGCCTGTCACGCCGCAGGCGTTGAAAAACATCTGGTTTGCCCACACCACGCTGGTGTCCTCCAGCCGGAAAACGGCTATGGGCAGGGGGAAATTTTGCAGGGTGTTGTTTTTCGCGGTTTCGGTGTCGTAGGTAATGGATTCGATGTATTCCATCAGATCCTTGCGCCGTCTG
>CAZLIJ010000300.1:0-1824 GCA_964559305.1 uncultured Oscillospiraceae bacterium
ACATATTCACCAGCGGAAATCCCGATATACCATCACTGCCTGTGCCCAGCGATTCCACGTTGTAGCAGTCCGACACAGTCACATAGCCTTTATTGAATGTCCCTCTGATGCCTCCGGCAGGGGCGATGGCCACCTGTATATTCTCATACCTGGAGTCGCCGCTGTTGCGCAGGGCGTAGATATACGAGTCCGTCAACAGGTCGCCGAAAGGTTCCTCGCCTCGGCCGCTGTTGATATTACTGGCATCAGGGTATTTGTAAGGATTATAGACTACTTTTTGTTCCCACTTGAGGCCGAACTTGCTGAAATATTCACTGTCAGCCTTGGCCCGAAAGCCTGCCAGCAGTTTATTCACAGAGGCATCCTCTTTCACCTTGCTGTCAAGTTGTACGAGCTTGTAGCTGACCAGCTTATAGCGGCTGCCGCTTTTCTTCAGGACTATGTGACCCAGTTTCTGCGCATAGCAACCCGGCGACACTATATATGTATGGCCTTCGACTATAGGCTCGGCCAGCGTAGTATGGGCATGGCCGCTGATTATCACATCGATGTCCGGCACTTCCTTAGCCAGCACTATGTCCTCAGCCTTATCCCCGGCGCTCATATATACGCCGCTGTGGGAAAGGCAGACAATCATATCAGCTTTTCCGTCCTTCTTGATCTCTTTTACGACCTTTTTCGCCCTGGTCACATAATCGGTCCACTTGACGCCGCTGGCCGGAGCATCCTCTATGGATTCATGGCCGTCAACGCCAAAAACGGCAATGCTGACTCCGTTCTTCTTGATTATAGTATAGTCCTCTTCAACTCCATAGGCATCAAAAGCATTCTTCAAGGTCGTCGCATCCTTTTTCAGGCTTTTCGTGGCCAAAGTCTTGCTCCAGTTGATATTGGAAAGCAGAATCGCCGGCGTACTGTCACCTGATTTTACGGCGGCCTGCAGGATCTTCGCAAGGCCCGAAGCGCCGTAGTCAAACTCGTGGTTTCCGAGAGTCGTGGCATCGTAGCCGATAGCTCCCATGACACGCAACTCTGAAGCTTCACTGGTGGCTATGGTCTGATAGGCTGTTCCCATAGAAAAATCACCGCCATCGAAAAGAAATGATCCCGGGTAATCGGCCCTGATCTGATCCGTTGCGGTCTTCAGTTTGGCAGCGCCGCCCACGCCATTGTCAGCATCCAGATGGGAATGCATGTCGCTGGTTAACATAATGGAAACCCTGCCTGCGCCGGCAGCACTATTTGCGGCTCCGGCACCGCCTGTGCCGGACTCGCTTGCATCTGACCCCGTGGCGCTGTAAGACCCGGCGCCCAATGTCACTGCAAACACCAATATAACCGCAACCGCCATAGCCAGAACTACGGCCGCAGTCTTTCTCTTAAATAATTTTGTTCTCATGGTTTGATTATACCCTGTCACCGCCGGGAAAACCAGCCCCTCCGCCAGTCATTATCGTTATTTTCTGAAAATTATTCATTACTTTTTGTAACCCTTTGAAACCTATTGAATCCGGCAGTGTATTATTATGAAAAGTCAGATAATTCTAAAAGACATTATTCGAATCGAGGTTTAGAAAAATGAAAGAGAAAGTAAGCATAGGCAATATATTGAAATTCTCCGGCGCCTTCGTAGCATGCGCCATCGGATCGGGGTTTGCCACCGGTCAGGAAATCATGCAGTTCTTCTCCGCCTACGGAGTCATGGGCATCGCCGGAACTGCCATCACCACAGTGATCTTCGCCTGGGTCGGCGGCATGTTCATGAAAAATGGCTATGAGCAGCAGCTCCGCGAACCCGGCGACATAATTCCATATTACTTCGGT
>CAZLIJ010000301.1:0-1448 GCA_964559305.1 uncultured Oscillospiraceae bacterium
TCGTCAAACCATGAAGTGCTCTTAACTGATTTGAATCATGAGGCCTTTTCACATTGATAAAACCATTTTCCTGTTCAATGGCCATCATTTTCGGAACCTGTTGTGTCAAAGTCCCGTTTGGTCCCTTTACAGTAACGATATTATCGTCCGAAACGGTTACCGATACACCTTGAGGGATCTGGATAGGTTCTCTTCCTATTCTTGACATATCACTCTTCCTCCCTTACCACACGAACGCAAGGACTTCGCCGCCGACATTGGCCTTGCGGGCCTCTTTGTCGGTCATGACGCCCCTGGAGGTCGAAATGATGGCTATGCCCAGGCCCTTGAGGACTTTGGGCAGCTCGTCAGCGCCGGCGTACACACGCAGGCCGGGCTTGGAAACACGGCGCAGGCCCTGGATGGCCTTCTCCTTGCCGGGAAGATACTTTAGAGTGATGCGGATGATGCCCTGGGTGCCGTCGTCGATGATCTGGAAGTTCTTGATATAGCCCTCGGTGAGCAGGATCTCGGCTATGGACTTCTTCATCTTGGAGGCGGGGACATCTACTGTCTCATGCTTGGCGGTTCCGGCGTTGCGGATACGGGTGAGCATGTCGGCAATGGGATCTGTGATTTGCATTGAGTGTTCCTCCTTATTTAGAGTTACCGCAGTTGCGGTTTACGTCCGTGAGGTTCCGAGCCAATACCTGATTGGTCTCGGCCTTTCAAAGACGTGCTGTGGCTGCTTCAATCCACGCCCCCGGTTCAAAATTATTTGAACCGAAGCGCGGTAATTGATGTTTTTTCCCGGCGCGCCGGGTCGTCGCGCCCTACGGGTGCAATGAAGGGTGGCCGGTGCAGGAATTTTTCGCCAGACAATCTCAAGACGGCGCCGCTGCGCTATCCGCACAGCAAGCCGGCGAGAGGACGCATGACGGAAATTATCAGCTGGCCGGCGCAGGAATTTTTCGCCAGACGATCTCAAGACGGCGCCGCTGCGCTATCCGCACAGCAAGCCGGCGAGAGGAAGTATGACGGAAAATTACCAGCTGGCTTTTCTCACGCCGGGAATCTCGCCCTTATACGCCAGCTCACGGAAGCATATACGGCAGATGCCGTAGTTGCGGAGGTAAGCGTGGGGGCGGCCGCAGATCTTGCAGCGGTTGTACTGACGGGAAGAGTACTTAGCCGGCCTGCTCTGCTTGATTTTCATTGATTTTTTTGCCATTACTAATTCTCCTCCCTTATCAGCTCATGAACGGGGCGCCCATAAGTCTGAGCAGCTCGCGGGCTTCTTCATCGGTCTGTGCGGTGGTGGTTATGGCGATGTTCATGCCGCGCAGCTTTTCGATCTTATCATAATCGATTTCGGGGAATATAATCTGCTCCTTCAGGCCCAGGCTGTAGTTGCCGCGCCCGTCGAAAGCGTCTGCCGAAATGCCGCGGAAGTCGCGGACACGGGGCAG
>CAZLIJ010000301.1:1458-1812 GCA_964559305.1 uncultured Oscillospiraceae bacterium
CTGCCGAAGCTCGGTGTAGGTCTCGCGGATCTCTTCGCGCTGGGTTGCCGAGAACGACGGCTCCGCGGTGGCGGCGGTCGCCCGCGCGACCTCGGCGTCAATGCTGCGCTGTGCGGCGTCTCGCTCGGCGAGGTCGCTGGCGAAGAGCGGCATGCCCTCGCGCAGCTTGAAGTTGGCAACGGATTTCTTTGCAACGGTGGCAACGGCGTGCTGACCGGTAATGGCGGAAATGTCCTTAATGACGGCGTCCAGCGCTTTCGCGTTTTCCTTGCAGTCGCCGCAGCCCACGGAGACGACCATCTTGTCGATCTTGGGGATCTGCATGACGGACTTGTACTGGAACTTGGCCATCAG
>CAZLIJ010000302.1:0-1812 GCA_964559305.1 uncultured Oscillospiraceae bacterium
GAGTGGAACGCGGATTTTGTTTTCTGCGGTATGAACAGAGTATCCCCCGACGGGAAAAAATATTATTACCCGGTGAATCCCTTTGATAACTCCGCCGACGCGCTGCCCCAGCTGCTCATGGAAAACCGTGCCGGCACTCAGACCATGCTCATGCGCCGCGAGGTATGGGAAAACGTGCGTTTTTCCGAAGATTTCCGCCGGTATCAGGACTGGGATTTTGTTCTGCGGGTGGCCGCGGCGGGCTATAAGCTGCACTACCTGCCCCAAGCCCTTGTGGAATCCCCCGTCAGCGCCGGCAGCATCTCCGCCAGCGTCAATTCCCTGCCCGCTCTTATACATCTTTACGAGGCCCACCGGATGGAATTTGACTCAAGGCCCCAGTGCCTGGCCCGGTTTTATCTGCGCGTGTCCCGGCGGCTGAAGGCCACCGACCCTTTCGGCGCTTTTCGCTACTATCTGAAAAGCGTAAGAGCAAAAATGCCCGCGAAAACCTACAAATATTCTGCAAGAGGAGGCTGAGCCGTGATAAGCTTTGTAATACTGCACTATCTGGCTGTGGACAGCACCCTGAAGTGCATAGACTGCATCAAGGCCCTTGGCGGCGACAATAACGTGGTGGTGGTGGACAATGCCTCCCCCGACGGTTCCGGCCCCATGCTGGCTGATAAATTCAAAAACGATGGCCGTGTGTTCGTGGTGCTCAACGACGAAAACGCCGGCTTTGCCCGGGGCAACAATCTGGGCATAGCCTATGCCTGCGAAAACTTCGACCCGGACTTTGTGGTGGTGCTCAACGACGATGTGGAGATCGAGCAGACGGATTTCTGCAAGCGTATTTACGAGATATACGAGCAGCACCCCTTCGACCTTTTAGGGCCGGACATCATATCCCAGTATTCCGGCGTGCACCAAAGCCCCAAGCATATGCGGGGCTGCTCTTTGGATTCCGTACGCAAAAAGGCGGCCTATGTCCGCCGCAGCCAAAACCCCGTGCTGCTGTATCTAAGCAGCGGGGAAAAGAGCAACGGCCCCCTGTGGCGCTGGGTCCTCCGCCGCCGCAGAAGAAAAAGCGGCATTGATTTTTCCGCGCCGGCTCAGGGCGTGGTGCTTCACGGCTCCTGCGTCATATTCTCGCGCCGGTTTCTCAACGGGCATCTGTGGCCCTTCTATCCCGGCACCTTCATGTACTACGAGATGGAGATTTTGGAGTGGCTTTGCCGCAGGGACGGCAGCGTTGTGCGCTACGACCCCTCGATCAATGTGCTGCACCATCAGAATGTAGCCACGGGTATGCAGTACCGCTCCATAGTGTCCAGAACGAGATTTGTCACCGAATGTCTGCTGGAATCTCTGGCCGCGGCGGAGGAGCTTATCCTGTGCACTCAGGCTGTGGACGGCGACGAGGTCACTGTGCTGGCCTCCCAGCCAGCGGCAATACAGCTGGCGCCGCTGCTGGCTTCTTCCGAATAAGACGCGGAAAGGGGTATATTATGAAGGGAATAATTCTCGCCGGCGGCGCGGGTACCCGTATGTACCCCCTGACGCTGGTCACTTCAAAGCAGCTTTTACCCGTTTACAACAAGCCCATGATATACTATCCCCTGTCCACGCTGATGCTGGCGGAGATACGGGACATACTGCTGATATCCACGCCCCAGGATCTGCCCAACTTCCAGCGGCTGCTGCTGGACGGCAGTCAGTACGGCGTACATCTGAGCTATGCCGCCCAGCCCAGCCCCGACGGGCTTGCCCAGGCTTTCATCATCGGCGAGGATTTTATCGGCGGTGACAGCTGCGCCATGATCCTGGGCG
>CAZLIJ010000303.1:0-1805 GCA_964559305.1 uncultured Oscillospiraceae bacterium
GGAGCTGACAGCCCGCACGGAAAATGAGGCGCGATACGCTATTGACAAAACCGTAGGCGCGGTGGAACCGGCCATAGTGCTGGTGATGGCCGTGATAGTGGGCGTAATGCTGGTGGCGGTCATGTTCCCGCTGCTGGGCATAATGTCGGCCATAAGCTGAGGGCGGAACATGGAACGTGCCGGAAGAAAAAGAGCCGTCGTCAGGATGATCATCCTGCTTTTGATAACGGCGGCAGTGATAGCGGGCGTGTGGCTGGGAGCGGACAGCACCAAACAGCGCCTGACCCAAAAAGGGCTTGAGACCACGCAGCAGAATCTCCGCCGGGGCGCGGTGGCCTGCTACGCGCTTGAAGGCAGATATCCCCAGAGCCTTCAATACCTTATGGATAATTACAACATAACCGTGGACGAGAGCCGCTACCAGGTGAGTTACAGCATTTTCGCGTCAAATCTCATGCCGGATATCACAGTCACGGTTAAGTGACAGAGTAACGATGGAGGTACATATATGGAGAGCAGGAGCCATACCACAGGAAAACTGATATGGATACTGCTCTCTTTCGCGTTTGCCGCCTGCGTCATAGCCTCGCTTTTGCAGGGGGCCACAGTGTATCAGCGCATCAACTCCGTGCTTACGGAGGAATACGGGGTGCATACGGGGCTCAGCTATATCCAGACCCGTGTCCGCTCAGCAGATACAAAAGGCGGAGTTCGTGTGGGCAGCTTTGACGGGCTGAGCGCCCTTGTCTGTCCCCAGACAGTTGACGGCCAGCAGTATGTGACGATTATATATTGCTACGACGGGTCGCTGAGAGAGCTGTTCTGCCAGGCGGACGCCGATTTTACTGCCGACGGGGGAGAGACCCTGATGGATATGGATTCTCTCGTCTTCACCGACGTTGGCGACGGTCTTATAAAGGCTGAATGTTCATGCGGCACGGACAGCGGCAGCATATTGCTGGCGCTGCGCTCGGAAGGGGGCGGCGGGGCATGAAGCGCTCGGGGGCGTCCCTTTTCCTTATTGAGCTTGTGATAATGCTCACCGTTTTCGTCATTGCCGCCGCTGTGGACACACTTATGCTGGTGAAGGCGAACAATATCTCCCGGGAGAGCCGGGATCTGGACAGGGCTGTGGAGTACGCGGTCTCCGCGGCGGACAGCTACCGGGCCACCGGCTCCGGCGAGGCCGCCGGCATGACCGGGCAGGGTGACGGCTGGGCCATGTATTTTGACGCCGGCTGGCAGGCAGCCCCGGCGGAAAAAGGCGTGTATTCCGTGACGCTGACCCCGGCGGAGGGCGGCGCCCGGGTGGCCGTTAAAAACGGGCAGGAGAGCATCTACTCTCTATATGTAAAGGCGGCGGACTATGAACAATGACAGATGCTCCCGGGGGGTGCCGGTGGGGCTTGTCACCCTGCTGGTGATATTTGCAGCGCTGTGTCTCACCATACTGTCCGTGCTTTCTTATTCCACGGCAAAATACGAAAAGACGCTTTCCCGGAAAAACGCTGACTCCGCGTCGGCGTACTATAAGGCTGACGCCTGGTGCACCGATGCGGCAAATGACATATACAGGGTTTGGAAGCAGGGCGGCGATTTAGCCGCCGCGGCGGATAAGTGCGGCGGCACGGCCTCCCTTGCAAACGGGGAGTACACAGTAAGCTTTGCCCGGGCGGTGGACAGTACCCGGAGGCTCAGGGTGACTATCAGGGCGGGAGAGAGCTTTGAAGTGACACGCTGGAATACCTCGTCTGAAAGCCAGTGGAGCGCGGACGACAGCATTGAGGTCTGGAACCCCGCCGGAG
>CAZLIJ010000304.1:0-869 GCA_964559305.1 uncultured Oscillospiraceae bacterium
GCCGTATTTGATATTAAGGAGATAAGCATATGACGGAAAACGCGAAAGAAAAAGCCCTGGAGTGGCTGGACAGCAACGGAATAGCATACGAGATAATGGAGCACAAGGCTGTATTCACTGTTGAAGAAATGGACGAGGCGGGCATCAGCGCCAAAGGCGGCGTGTGCAAAAATCTTTTTCTCAGGGACGCCAAAGGGAAAAGGCATTTTCTGGTGGTCGCGCCCGAAACTAAACGGGTTGACCTGGCCAGCGTCGCGGAGCAGCTTGGCAGCACTAAGCTCAGCTTCGCTTCGCCTGAGCGGCTGGAAAAATATCTTGGCGTGGCCCAGGGCTCCGTATCGCCTCTGGGTGTGCTGAACGACCCCGAGCACACTGTCACCCTGGCCTTCGATCAGGATCTGCGTACCGGCGGCCCCATAGGCGTTCATCCTAACGACAACACGGCCACGGTTTGGGTGGCCTTTGAAGCATTGCGGAAAGGACTGTCAGCCCTAGGCAATCCCGTGACTTACATCAAACTCAAGTAATTCGCCGAAAATTGCAGAATTTCGGCGATGAAAGTGAAGAAAACTAAAAACGAAAGTGAGTAAACTGCAACATACTACGAGCACGGCCCACAGGCAGTAAGGCGGAAAAACGGAATAACGGCCTTGAGATTATCAAGTTTGCACAAAACAGACAGACTAAAATAGGCCAAATGTTGTGAAATGGCTTGAATTCCGGGTTGCTAAAGAGTCGCTGGAAAAAAACCATCGCAGGATGTATATTCTAACTGCGATTGTTAATTAAAAGACGACTGCGTTGTCCTGCGGGTATTCGGGAAGGACGGTGAAAAATTGGAAATGAAATATGTGCTGGTCACAAATAAC
>CAZLIJ010000304.1:879-1798 GCA_964559305.1 uncultured Oscillospiraceae bacterium
TGTCTATAAAAACAACGCCGCGATAGGCGTTGAATATCTGGCGAACGCAAGCTATCTGGATGTGCTTATCCGCGTACGCGATCGGGTTTACGAAGGGTGGCATCTTATGACCCACCCCCAGGCCAGTAACCTGAAGCCCAATCAGTGTCCGTACAAGACCATCCTTATTTCCTGCGGCAGAGAGGCAGAGGACTTTGCAAGGGAAGTGGAGCTGATAGAAACGGCGATCTCCGCATACCATAAATTCACGGATGGCATGACACCGCCCCGATGGAACGAAAAAGCCCTGAAGGATTTCATGACCGTGGATCTGAGCGTGGTGGAGTCGGCATTTGAAAGCTCTCTTTTGCGCCAGATGCTCATGCGTCAGTAGAGAATCTATAAGGAGGTGCTTTGAAGAATGAAACTTGAATTAGGAAAGATCCACATCAAGGACGTGCAGTTCGGCGACGTTACGAAGATCGAAAACGGAGTACTGTATGTCAACGCCGAGGAGCTCTCGGCGGAAGTTCTCAAGGATGACCGTCTGATCGGCTGCCATATCGAGCTGGCCCGTCCCGGCGAGTCCGTCCGAATCACGCCTGTTAAGGATGTTATTGAGCCCAGACTCAAGATATCCGGAGGCGGCTGCGTATTCCCCGGAGTGATGGGCAAGGTTGCCGAGGTCGGCAAGGGCGTTACCTATTGCATGGACGGCGCCTGCGTTGCCCCGCCGCTGAGTATTGCCCCTTCTCCAAGACCCAGAACGTATGTGTGGTGATCGAGCCCAAGGACGATCTGGAGACTCACGTTTACGAAAATGCCGGCCGTATGGCGGGTCTCACCGCGGCGGTATATCTGGCAAAGGCTCTGAAGGATCAGACTCCCGACGAGACTGTTGTTTATGAGACTAAGCCCCTGTTTGAGCAGGCGGCACAGT
>CAZLIJ010000305.1:0-603 GCA_964559305.1 uncultured Oscillospiraceae bacterium
CGCCGCCGGCATCATTTCCGCTTCCGCCGGAACGGCTATGCCCAGCATAATGCTTCTGGGCGGGTCAAAGGGCAGTATTTTCATTTTTACGTTCAGCCCCTTGGTTATCAGCTCGTTAGTGACCACAAGCCCCAGCCCCTCCTCCACCAGACCGAATGCGGAATAGTTCTGCAAGGTGGTGAACTGGCTGTCCATTTTTTTATTTCCAAAAAGATTCTGCACATCTACGTCCAAACCGTAGGCCGGCATAATAAGCGTCTCCCTCTCCAGCTCCTCCAGCCTCACCGACGTGCGTGAAGCCAGGGGATGATCCACCGGCACCGCCACCACCATGGGATCGTTGCGCAGCGGTATCCAGTGATGGCGTATAGAGGGCTGATAGCTGTAAAACCCCAGCTCCACACGGCGCTCGGAAAGGTAGTTGGACACCTCCTGCCAGACGCCCTCCAGGAGATTGATGCGTATGTCAGGATAGCTCCTGTGAAAGCGGCCGATGACGGCCGGCAGCCACTGACTGGCTATGCTTGAATACGCCGCTATATTAAGCGTGCCGCAGGTAAGCCCGTTTATCTCTGACACAGTCTGCTGGAACTGCTCGTCCCA
>CAZLIJ010000305.1:613-1791 GCA_964559305.1 uncultured Oscillospiraceae bacterium
CAGCCGCACTGAGCCCGTAAGATGGGAACCAGTCTTTCGGCGTTTGACGTGGGCGCAACTCCGGTCTTTGTACGCACCAGCAGCGAAAATCCCACCTCCTGCTCAATAGATGAGATCATGTGGCTGACACCTGACGGGGTGTAGCCAAAGGCCGCCGCCGCCTTTGTAAGACTGCCGGAATCAATTACGTGCAGGAGAACCTTAGCCTTGATATTATCCATCTCTGCTAAACCGCCCTTCTCATAATATAATCCGTTGATTTCCTTCTCTGCGCAGTTTTGAACGCTTTTGACGTCCAAATACCGCATATTTAAATAATCGCGGTTATAGTATATACGCTTTGGGACAAACTGTCAACATAATTAACCTGATTATTCCATTTATTAATTGGTATTTTCATATATTTTTCAGCAGGCTGCTCTTATTGGCTATTTTGCCGCCTAATGTCCCGGCCAACACAAAAAGACCGGTCATATGACCGGTCTTTTTGCGCGGAAACGCTCCGCAAAGTGTTGTGGCGAGAGTAGGTGGGAATCGAACCCACCCGAGCAGGCTGCTGCTCATACCGGTTTTGAAGACCGGAGGGCACACCAGACACCCTTCTACTCCCATATATGTGAGTGTGTGAATTTATTGGCATCCTTTTTCTTTATTATAATCTTGATTATCCAAAAGTCAATATATAATTTGCTACTTTTTAAAATTTAGTGTTCTTACACATATTCACTCAAGGATTTTATTCAGCCGTCCCCGACCCGGTCAAGAAGGAAACTAACGGCCGCCACCTGCCGCTGGGTCTGGGCCTCGTTATCCACCAGATCTCCCTGTTCGCACTTTTCGCTCAGCAGCTTGCGGAAATATCCCACAGCCATGCTGCTTATCAGCGCGGCGGACTGCTCCCCCACGGTTTTTTCCTCCACCAGCGGCGAGAGCACCCTGAAGTCTCTGCTTTCCAGCGTACCGCCCCGGAGCATTCTGTATACCGCGCCGTCTATATTGTCAAGCTGATGGGGAAAGACCTCATAGTATCGTTCAATAGTCTGTTCAAGGGGGGTGCTGTGCGGAAAAAAGAAAATCCGGTAAAACACATGGGGATATAAAAATGCGTGCCGGCAGAAGATCTCCCAGGCATAAATATAAGTCTCCCTGGCTGAATGCCAGTTCTTCTGAGCACCTGC
>CAZLIJ010000306.1:0-1773 GCA_964559305.1 uncultured Oscillospiraceae bacterium
ATAACGGCGCTCCCTCCCCTTGCGTCCTTTTTCTTGGAGGGATTTCAAAAGGGGGAACCGTTCTTTTTCGGGAAAAAGAACGGTTCCCCTTTTGTTTGTGCACGGTGTAGGATACGCGGCGCACCGGGGTCGTCGCGCCCTACGGTGCAGCCACAAAAACGAGCGGGCCGCAGCGCCCGGCGGCAGGGCGGGGAAACGCGGCGCGCCGAGTCGTCGCGCCCTACGGAGTGTTCCTCGGAACTGGCATGTATCGGTGGACGGTAGCGTCCAGGACACAGCGTCACGCCAGGCGGGGATACTTGACTTGACCGGGGCACGGGTATAAACTAACCGCGTTAAAAAAACGCCGGGGGAGGTGAGAAAGTGGAAAATTTCCTTGTGTGCCTTAACGCCATACTGCCTATATTCATAATCATGGCGCTGGGCTATCTGGCAAAGCTCACCGGAGCTCTGAGCCGGGCAGACGTGCCAAACATCAACAAGGCTGCCTTCCGCTTTTTCATGCCTTTGCTGCTTTTTTATAATATCTACACCTCAGACCTCTCCTCGTCGGTGAAGCCGGGCCTTATCGCCTACGCGGTGGTGGGAGTGCTGGCCGCCTACGGGCTGTGCCTTTTGTATGTGCTGCTGACTGAAAAAGCGCCGGAGCGCCGGGGCGTGATGATACAGGGCCTTTACCGCAGCAACTTCGTCATCATCGGCCTGCCCATCGCCCAGTCCCTGATGGGCGGGGAACAGCTTGGCACGGTGGCGGTGCTCATCGCCATAGTGGTGCCCCTTTTTAATGTGCTGGCAGTCATAACGCTGGAGATATTTAACGGTCAAAAGCTGAAGATAGGCGCGATCCTGCTGGATATAATTAAAAATCCCCTTATCATCGGCTCTGCCGCCGGCATACTGGCTCTGTTGGTAAAGCTCCGCCTGCCGCCTTTCGCGGTGACGGTTTTAAAGGACATGGCCGGGGCCACCACGCCGCTGCTGCTTTTCCTGCTGGGCGCGTTCTTCCAGTTCGGCGGCCTGAAAAAATACGCCGCCGATATTGCCAAGGTGTGCGTTGGGCGGCTGATAATAGTGCCGGGAATATTTTTGACGCTGGGTATGCTTCTGGGCTTCAGGGGCGTGGATTTTGTGTCCCTCATAGGAATATTCGGCTCCGCCACGGCCATTGCGTCCTTCACCATGGCCCAGCAGATGGGCGGGGAAGCGGAGCTGGCCGGTGACATCGTTGTAATGACCAGCGCGGCCTGCTCATTCACCCTGTTCGGCTGGTCGTTCCTCTTCAAAAGTCTGGGCGTGTTCTGATAAAAATACACAAAAATATAATAACAAAAAAATATTGACCTCTCGCCGCTGGTGTGCTATATTATGAATTACCTGTCGGACGAGAGGTTTTCTTTTTGCGCGTATTTTTTTAAGAAGCTTTTTGATTCCATCAGGGAGGCAAATGCCCGAAATTCCGGGTAAATAGAATAGGAGGTGCCGAAAAATGGCTGCAGACGCACGAGTAAAGGTAATTCTCAGATGCGAGGAATGCAAGCAGAGAAACTATTTCACGATCAAGAATAAGAAGAACACTTCTGATCGCTTGGAGCGTATGAAATACTGCCCGTTCTGCCGCAAGCACACCAAGCACGTGGAAACAAAGTGATCTTTCGAAAGGATGAGTAGAAATGGCTGAAGAAAAGAAGTCCGCGGTCCCCACAAAGGCCGTCGAAGCCGTCAAGAAAGATGACGTCAAGCTCGGCTTTTTCAAGCGGGTAGGCAAATGGTTCC
>CAZLIJ010000307.1:0-1764 GCA_964559305.1 uncultured Oscillospiraceae bacterium
CTATACACAGGCCCGCCTGGCCGACCAATGGCTTTCACTTTGTGACGGCCTCATCATGCCCGGTGGATACGACATCCAGCCGTTGCTTTATGATGAAGACAGTCGCCAGGGTCTGGGACGTGTCGACCCGAAGGAAGACAATTACCAGCTGGAACTGCTTAACAAAGCCATCTGCAGAGATATGCCGGTACTGGGCATCTGCAAAGGTTGCCAGTTGATAAATGTAGCTCTTGGCGGTAATTTATATCAGGATCTGAAGGAAATCCCAACGGAAATCCAGCACTACATGAAAGCCGACGATCCTGTGGTGGCCCACAAGGTATGCGCGGACCCCGAGTTGCCGGCAGGCAAGCTTCTGGGGAAATCATTCTGCACCAACAGTTTCCATCATCAGGCCATACACAAGCTGGGCGAAGGCCTGCAGGTCATGGCTCACACATCAGACGGCGTCGTGGAAGCCGTATTTGCCAAAGACAAAAAGTTCGTCTGGGGCATACAGTGGCACCCGGAAATGATGCTAGCTGAATCCGACAGCATGTTGCCGATTTTCAAGGCATTTATAGATGCGGCCAAAAGTTGATATTTTTTAAAGTTTAGGATGAACATGAGTAAAGAGTTAAACCTGCTGGACAAAACCATAGCCCCAAACAAGATGATCCTGCTTCTGACGTGGCCAACGATCATAGAGCAGCTTCTCCAGATTCTTGTCAATTATGTAGACACCGCCATGGTGGGCTCTATCGGAGTCCGGGCCACGGCGTCTATTGCTGTGGTCACATCCACGGTCTGGGTCATCGGCGGCATTATGAGCGGCATCAGCGTGGGCTTTTCCGTGCTGATTTCCACCCACCTGGGCAACGGCAGCGTGAAAGCCGCCAAGGACGCCACCCGCCAGGCCTTCATAGTCATACTGGCCTTCGGCCTCTTCATCACCCTTATTGTGGAATTTCTCATCGCCCCGAACCTGGCCAGCTGGATGGGCGCGGAAGCCTCTATCCGCCAGGATTCAACCGATTACTTCCGCATAATCGGCTCCGTGTATATCTTTGAGATGTTCCTGTTCGTAGGCGGCGGCATCATCCGCGGCACCGGCGACACCACCACCCCCATGATCTACAACATCGTCAACAACATCATCAACATCGTCGGCAACTACCTGCTGATCTACAGGCCCCGCACGGTGACTTTCTTCGGCAGCAGTTTCCACATGTGGGGCGCGGGCCTTGGCGTCCGCGGCGCGGCGTGGGGCACGGCCATCGGCGCCGTGATCTCCGGCGTGTTCATGGTCTCCGCTTTGTTCAACAAAAAAAGCATCGTAGGGATTTCTTTGCGCGACAGGTATCGCCTGGACGGCGGCATTCTGCGGCGGGTGTTCAACCTGGGCCTGCCGGCATCCATGGAGCGGATAATCATCTCCGGCGGGCAGCTGGTGGTCACGGCTCTGGCCACCAACCTGGGCACGTCCAGCCTGGCGGCTCATCAGCTGGCAAACACGGCGGAGTCGATTTGTTATATGCCGGTCTTCGCTTTCGGCCTATCGGCTACGACGCTGGTCTACGCTCAGGGCTGTATCAAGCAGGGGCTGGCGGTGACTATCGTTGCGGCTATCTGTCTCTACGCTTTCGCGCCACAGCTTATGGGTATATTCATCCGGAACACGGGGGTCATCGCTGCAGGGGCTGCAGTGCTGCGTATCCAGGCTTTCGCTGAGCCATGCGTGGCGATTTCGACTGTGGTTTCCGGCGTCCTCCGTGGCGGCGGCGA
>CAZLIJ010000308.1:0-1754 GCA_964559305.1 uncultured Oscillospiraceae bacterium
ATATGCCGTGGGTGCAGTCCATCGTCCTCTTTTTCAACTACCTTGGCTGGACGCTCTTCGCTGTCGGCCTCGTGGTATCCGCATTTGAAACCGGCATCGACTATCAGAACGGACGCGGCAGCGTGAAAGAATCGCTGCTCAACGCGCTCAAAGGATTTCTTGCCGTCAGCCTGTTCACGACGGTGCCGGTGGAGTTGTTCAAACTCTCCGTCAGCCTGCAGGCCAGCCTGACCTCGGGGATCACCGGTTACGGCAGTGGTATCGACACGCTGGCGACGCAGATCATAGACAAGCTCAACGCGGCCGGGACGGCGTCGGAGGCGGCCAGTTCTGGCGTATTCGGCGGGCTGGGCAGCATCACCAGTCCGATCATGGTACTGTTCATCATTATTATGATGGGCTACGCCGTAATCAAAGTTTTCTTTTCCAACCTCAAGCGAGGCGGCATCCTGCTCATTCAGATTTCTGTGGGCTCCCTATATATGTTCAGCGTCCCGCGAGGGTATATGGACGGCTTTGTGCAGTGGTGCAAGCAGATCATCGGTCTGTGCCTGACCACCTTTCTGCAGGCGACCATTCTTGTGGCCGGGCTTATGGTCATTCCGGATCACTGCCTGCTGGGGCTCGGCCTGATGCTGGCGGCCGGAGAGGTGCCGCGAATCTGCGGCGCGTTCGGCTTGGACACCAGTACACGCGCCAATATCATGAGCGCCGTCTATACGGCGCAGGCGGCAGTCAACACGACGCGAACCATTATTCAGGCCGCGCCGAAATAACAGGAGGAAACATGAAGCTCATTTATGTAGCGTCCCCCTATGCCGGGGACATTGAGCGAAATACGGAATTTGCAAAGGATGCGTGCCGGTTCGTGATGAACGAAGGGCACGCTTTTTTTGCGCCTCATTTGCTGTATCCGCAGGTGCTGAACGAACATGACTCCGATGACAGACGGCTCGGTCTCAACATGGGTAAAGAGGCGCTGGCTCACTGTGACGAGCTGTGGGTGTTCGGCGATACGATATCATGCGGAATGCAAAATGAGATCGACGCCGCCCAGGAACTCGGCATACCCATAAAATATGTGGCGGCACAGGAAATGGCAGAAAGAGAAAGGCCGTTTACGGAAAGGCATCCCTTCTGCTCAATGCGGCTGTAAGCCATGCTGAAGATAGGAAGCCTTTTCGATGGGATCGGAGGCTTCCCTCTGGCGGCAGTCCGCAATGGCGTCGTGCCCGTCTGGGCCAGCGAGATCGAAGCCTTTCCCATCGAGGTAACGAAGCTGCGGTTCCCGGACATGGTTCACGTCGGGGATATTACGAAGCTGAGTGGCGCCGAGCTTCCGCCCGTGGATATCGTCTGCGGCGGCAGCCCATGTCAGGATTTGTCTGTGGCCGGAGCGAGAGCCGGGCTGGCCGGCGTCCGTTCCGGCCTTTTTATGGAACAAACCCGTGTCGTAAAGGAGATGAGAGATGCAGACAGATTGCGAGGCCGAACAGCTCACCTTGTTCGGCCCAGATTTATGGTATGGGAAAACGTCCCCGGAGCCTTCTCCTCGGCAGACGGCGAGGACTTCCGGGCGGTCCTCGAAGAAACCATCCGAATTGCGAACGACAGACTTTCAATTCCTCGACCTGCGTCCGGGCGGTGGGAATCTGCTGGGGCCGTGCTGGGAAACCAATGCTCCCTTGCTTGGCGAGTACTGGACGCTCAATACTGGGGCGTCGCCCAAAGACGCCGTCGAATCTTCCTTGTCG
>CAZLIJ010000309.1:0-1747 GCA_964559305.1 uncultured Oscillospiraceae bacterium
AACAGGTTTGTGGCGATAGGCGGCTGCGTTTTTCTGCTTGTGGGCTTCTTTGTGGGCGGCGTGGCGGCACTGGTGCTGTATGCCGTTTCCGTGGCGGGCCTTGTGTGGACCTACTTCCGCATGTTTTCCCGGAACATCTATAAGCGTCAGGCTGAAAACTGCCGTTTCCTGAAGGCCTGGTATAAATTCAGCGCATTCTTCCGCCTGAAGAAAGAGCGCTGGGTCCAGCGCAGAGATTATCGGTTTTTCACCTGCCCCTCCTGCCACACAACCCTGCGGGTACCCAGAGGCAAGGGCAAGATAAATATCGTCTGCCGCAAGTGTGGGAATTCATTCCAGGGCAAGACCTGAGCTATGTTTGGATACGTTATTGCCAACCGCTCCTCGCTTTCTGATGAGGAGCTTGCCCGATACAAGGGCTGTTACTGCGGGCTGTGCCGGGCGCTCAGACTGCGCCACGGCAGCGCCTCCAGACTGACGCTGACCTACGACATGACCTTCCTTGTGGAGCTGCTGTCCTCGCTGTACGAGCCGGAGGAGGAGCAGGGAGAGGAAAAGTGCTTTGTCCACCCGGGCAAGGTTCACAGCTGGTGGGCAAACGAGATAACCGATTACGCCGCCGACATCTCCATGGTGCTGGCATATTTAAAATGCCGGGACGACTGGGACGACGACTGCGACCCCATAAAGCTTGCCCAGTCAGGGCTGCTGAAAAAAGCGTACAGGGCCATGTGCGAAAAATATCCCCGCCAGTGCGGCGTTATAAACGACCGCATGGCAAAGCTCACGGCCATGGAGATCGCCCGCACTCCGGACCCTGACGGCGCCGCCAGACTGTTCGGTGAGCTTATGGGCGAGATATTTGTTTACCGGGAGGATCGCTGGAGCGATACTCTGCGGGCCATGGGGAGCGCACTGGGGCGTTTTATATATCTCATGGACGCGGTGGTGGACATGGATAAGGACGCCCGCAGATTCAGCTACAATCCGCTGGAGGGACTGCCGGACGCCGGGGGAGATCATTACCGGGGTGTTCTGGATATGTTCATCGGCGAATGCGTATATTATTTTGATAAACTGCCCATAGTTCAGGACACTGTTATTTTGCGCTCCGTCCTGTGCTCCGGGGTCTGGACGGCCTATATGAGTAAATTCTATCCTCCTGAGAAAGGAGCTGCGTCGGATGATTCAGGATCCCTATAAAGTCCTCGGAGTGTCGCCCGACGCCAGCGACGAGGAAATCAAAACCGCATACCGCAGCCTTGCCAAAAAATACCATCCCGACCGCAATCCGGGAAACAAGGCCGCCGCGGAGAAGATGAACGAAATAAACGCGGCCTACGACCAGATCAAAAACGGCAACGTGGGGCCGGACAGCGGCGCGCAGGGCTACGGCGGCTGGAGCGGCTGGAATCCCTTCACCGGCGGCTGGCAGCAGCAACAGCAGCAAAGCCGCAGACCCGAATATCAGGCGGCGGAGAGCTTCATTATGAATAACCGCTTTCAGGAGGCGCTCAACGCCCTTTCCGGCGTGCCCGAAGCGGAGCGGGAGGGCAGATGGTATTATCTTTCCGCCCTGGCCAACGCCTATATGGGCAACAGGATAGTGGCCATGGAGCACGCCCGCACCGCCGTGCAGATGGACCCCGACGATCAGGAGTACCAGCAGCTTTTGCAGGCGCTGCAGTCCGGCGGCCAGTTTTACCAGAACTATTCCGCCAGCAGCGGCGTAAGCTCCTCACCCATG
>CAZLIJ010000310.1:0-1744 GCA_964559305.1 uncultured Oscillospiraceae bacterium
AGCTTCAGCTTCGCGACATCGATTGATACGAAAGATCCTGCGTTCAGGGCGCGAGAAAATTCCGCAATACTTCGCCGCACAGATACCAACCCGGCAATAAGCCTTCCCCTTGAGGGGAAGGTGTCAGCGAAGCTGACGGATGAGGTGGAGCCGCCGCGGGCGGTCCCCCTCCCTTTGACAAGGGAGGCAAAGGTGATATATGTTTATTGAAAACCGCAAAGACCAGCTTGTTTATATGACCTCTCAGGTGATTTCCGTGCCCCATGCCTTCACCACCCGCCTGGGCGGGGTGAGCACCGGGTATCTGGCCTCCCTCAATCTGGGCGAGCGCCGGGGCGATGAGCCGGAAAAAGTCCGGGAGAACTATCGCCGCGCCGGCAGCATTCTGGGCGTGGGGCCGGACGATTTCGCCGTTGCCCGGCAGGTCCACGGCATTGAGGTGCGCACTGTGTCTCAAACCGACAGCCACACCGTCAACACCACCGTGCCCTACGAGGCCGACGGCCTTGTCACCAATATTCCCGGTCTGCCCCTGATGGTGTATGTGGCCGACTGCGTGCCGGTGCTGCTGTGCGACAGCGAAAACGGCGTCATCGGGGCGGTGCACTGCGGCTGGCGCAGCTCTGTGGGGGACATTCTCTGCGCCGCTGTTGAAAAAATGCGCGCGCTGGGCGCCCGGACTGAATGTATGACAGCGGCCATAGGCCCGGCCATCGGCTTTGACCATTTTGAGACCGGCCCGGAGGTTCCTGAGGCCGTGACGAAATATCTCTCCGGCGATACAGACGGGCTTTTTACCGAAAAGTCCCACGGCAAAACGCTGGTGGACCTGCGGGGAGCCAACAAAAGGCGGCTCGTCCAGCTGGGTCTTAAGGCGGATAATGTGGATGTTTCCGACGAGTGCACCATGTGCGCGCCGGAAAAATACTGGTCGCACCGTGTCACCGGCGGGGTTCGGGGAAGTCAGTGCGCAATGATAATGCTTGGGTGAAAATGAGGTCGCGTATGCAGGAAAAAGCGAAAAAAATAACCGCTCTCATCTGCGCCGCCGCGCTGACTATGGCGCTGTGCGGCTGCGGCAGAACGGTGGTAACGGGGGACGGCACCACAGAGGGTAAAAACGACGGCGGCAGCGTCAGCGCCGCGGCCGCGTCAGACGGCAAGTTCTCCCTTTTTTATGACGGCAGCTACAGCCTTAATCCCATGAAAGCCACCGACGACAACAACCAGCTGGTGTGCGGGCTTATATACGAAAATATGGTCACTGTCAACAACGCCTTCACCCTTCAGGCGGGAGTTGTGACAAAGTGGGAAAGCACCGACGGCAAGACCTGGACCTTCACGGTGGACCCCGGGGCCCATACCTTCAGCAACGGCACTTCCGTGACGGCAAAGGACGCGGCCTATTCTCTGCGCTGCGCCATAAATAACCAGCGCTTTGAAAACCGTTTTTCCGGCAGGATCGCCGCCATTGAAGCCGAGGACGACGCCACCTTCACAGTAACGCTGAACAAGGCAGAGAGTCAGTTTCCCATGCTTATGACCGTGCCGGTCATACAATATAATACCGTCCAGAACACCTATCCCATCGGCTCCGGGCCTTATACCTATGCCCAGGATCACCAGTCGCTCACCGCCAACACCCACTATGCCGGCGCTGACGGGCTGCCTGTTGGCGCGGTGTATCTGCAAAAATATACCTCTGTGGACGACTTTATCACCAAGTTTGAGGATTCCACCGTGG
>CAZLIJ010000311.1:0-1729 GCA_964559305.1 uncultured Oscillospiraceae bacterium
ACTGAATTCGACGGCAACGGATTTATGTCTGACTTCGCCTCCTCAGTGGCAAAAAAGCTCAAGTTCGGCGGCAAAAACGTGCTGCACCTGAAGCTTTTTGCCGCCGCCGGAAGTGACGGCGATTATGCAAAGGCCTCGCTTATACACGTCGATTACCGGCTGGAGTTTGACAGGCAGCTTTCAAAACGCTGCCGCAGTATGCGGCTTGTGGTCAATGCCCGGGCTGCCTGCGGTTCCATGCTGCTGGGCTCCGTAATGGACGAGGCTTTCAGCGAGACGGTGGAAGAATACGGCGTGAAATGTCAGGTGTTTTCCACAGAAAGCTTTGGCATGACGGACGAGGACGATTGATATAAATATAAAAATACGCTCAGGCGCAATACTGTGCCGGAGCGTATTTTTTATTAGTTGCAGCTGCAGCCGCGGTTATGGCCGCCGCCGTGGAGCATCTGCAGTGCGTGCTCCAGCGTTCCGATCACGGCTTCAAGATTTTCCTTGGCGGCCTTCTCGCTGCCGGGGAGATTTATTATAAGGGAGTCGCCCCTCAGCCCGGCCACGGAACGGGACAGCATGGCTCTGGGTGTAATTTTAAGACTCTCATAGCGCATGGCTTCCGGAATACCCGGCGTTTCACGCTCAATAACGGCGAGCGTGGCCTCCGGGGTGACATCACGCCGGGAAAACCCGGTGCCGCCGGTGGTGAACACCAGATCCGCCCTTACTTTGTCGGTACATTTGATAAGCTCAAGCTTGATCTTATCACTGTCGTCAGGTACAAGCGCGGTGTATGCAACTTTGTACCCGGCTTCTGTCAGCATCTGAACGATGCGTGGGCCGCTGGTGTCGGTTTTTTCGCCTGCACTGCAGCTGTCGCTCACAGTAATTACTGCTGCTGTATAATCCATTTTATCCTCCTATTCCATTCATACCCCGTCTGGATTCACTCCGCTCATCGGGAGATAGATCGGGATGCCTGGCGGGTTTGTGGTTAATGGCTGTTATCAGCGCTTCTTTAAGCTCGCTGCCGTGGAGACCGCGCAGGGGTATTTCCTCGGCGGAGTGGAGACAGGGCTTAAGATATCCGTCCGAGGTCAGCCGCAGGCGGCTGCACCTGTTGCAGAACTCATGGCTCAGCGGACTTATAAGCCCCACCTTGCCTATGGCTCCGGGCAGGGAGTACAGGCTTGCCACGCCCTCGTCCACACTTATCGGCTGCAATTGGGGCAGCTTTTCAAGAACCGTCTTATTTGATATGTAAGCATCCGGGCCGAATTCCCGGTTGTCTCCGATGGGCATAAGCTCAATAAAGCGCATTTCCACCGGGTGCTCCATTGTGAGATTTGCAAGGGCTTCTATCTCATCATCGTTGAACCCGCCTATAAGCACGGCGTTCAGCTTGACAGGCGACGTGTATACCCGCCATGGCGTCGTCAAGATTGCCCAGACGGGTTATCTTATTGTACTTTTCCGCACACAGGGTGTCAAGGCTGATGTTGACCCGGTTGATGCCGGCGGCTTTCAGATCCTCAGCCAGCGGAGCGAGCAGCGTGGCGTTGGTGGTTATGGCCATGTCCCGTATACCGGGAATGGCGCCTATTTCCCGGCATAAGTCCACAATGCCCCGGTGCACCAGCGGCTCGCCGCCGGTGATACGCACCTTGTCTATACCCAGCTCCACCGCGGCGCGGGTTATCTCCACGATCTCCTCATGGGTAAGCGTTTGGGAATG
>CAZLIJ010000312.1:0-236 GCA_964559305.1 uncultured Oscillospiraceae bacterium
CAACAAGGAGACTGAGGAGATCAAGGAGCAGGAGATCTTCATGGGCGATTTCCCCATCATGACGCCCGGCGGCACCTTCGTTATCAACGGCGCGGAGCGTGTCATCGTCTCTCAGATCGTCCGCTCACCCGGCGTGTACTACGACAAGAACACCGACAAGACCATGCTCTCCACTTACGGCACCACAGTTATCCCATACCACGGCGCCTGGCTTGAGTACGAGACCGACGCCAACG
>CAZLIJ010000312.1:246-1726 GCA_964559305.1 uncultured Oscillospiraceae bacterium
ATGGGCGCCTACGATCCGGATATGCCCGCCACCTGGCTTTCCTGCACGCCGGACACTGCCGTGGGCTCAATAACCAACGAGCGTCTTAAAGAGATATTCGGCGACGATGAGCGCATGAACGCCACTCTTGACAAGGACACCTGCGCCAATCGGGACGAGTGCCTTATCGAAATATACCGCAAGCTGCGCCCGGGCGATCCTCCGACGGTGGAAAGCTCCGAAACGCTGCTCACCGGCCTTTTCTATGACCGCCGCAGATACGATATCTTCGGCGTGGGCCGCTATAAATTCAACAAGAAGCTGGCGCTTATGCCCAGAGTGCTGGGCTACGAGCTTTATGAGCCCGTGGCAGACCCGCTGACCGGCGAGCTTATCGCCGACGCCGGCGAGATCATAACCCGTGAAAAGGGCGAGCTTATCACCAAAGCCGGCGTCATCAGTCTTACGCTGAAGGTGGAGGACAGGCCGGTTAAGGTCTTCTCCAACGGCATGGTGGATATGGCTCACTTCGTTGATTTTGACCCCGCCGAGTGCGGCGTCAACGAGAAGGTGCGCTATCTTGTCCTCAAGCAGCTTATCGAGCAGTTCCAGGGCGACGCCCTTAAGGACGCCATACGGGAGAATATAGACGTCCTTATCCCCAAGCACATAGTGCTGGACGATATTTATTCCTCCGTCAACTACCTCAACTGCCTGGCCTGCGGCATTGGCGAGGCCGACGATATCGACCATCTGGGCAACCGCCGTGTGCGCTGCGTGGGCGAGCTGCTGCAAAACCAGTTCCGTATCGGCTTCTCCCGCATGGAGCGCGTTATCCGCGAGCGCATGACACTGCAGGATCTGGACATTATCACCCCCCAGAGCCTTGTTAACATCCGCCCCGTCACCGCGTCCATAAAGGAATTCTTCGGTTCCTCTCCGCTGTCTCAGTTTATGGATCAGACCAACCCGCTGGCTGAGCTGACCCACAAGCGCCGTATGTCCGCTCTGGGCCCCGGCGGCCTTTCAAGAGAGAGAGCCAACTTTGACGTCCGCGACGTGCATTACAGCCATTATGGCCGTCTGTGCCCCATAGAAACTCCTGAAGGCCCCAACATCGGCCTTATCTCATATCTGGCCTCCTATGCCAGAGCCAACGAGTACGGTTTCCTTATCGCCCCCTTCCGCAAGGTGGAGCGCATAAAGGACGCCGAGGGCAAGATCACCGCCTGCAAGGTCACGAATCAGGTGGATTACCTCACCGCCGATCAGGAAGACCAGTTCATCGTCGCTCAGGCCTCCGAGCCTGTGGGCGGGGACGACTGCTTTATCAACAGGCGTATAACCTGCCGCCACAGAGACGAGATCATCGAAGTGGACCGGGACAGAGTTGACTATGTGGATATCTCCCCGCGCATGATGGTGTCCATAGCCACCGCCATGATCCCCTTCCTTGAAAACGATGACGCCAACCGTGCCCTTATGGGCGCCAACATGCAGC
>CAZLIJ010000313.1:0-1723 GCA_964559305.1 uncultured Oscillospiraceae bacterium
CTTCAAGGATACCTTATATGTCCCTATGCCCATCATCTGGACGGACACGCCGTTTCTCAGTGTTACTTCCCGTATCATATATTTGCAAATAAATCGCGCATTCCCTTAAATGCCCCTTTTGCGCCGGGCATGATAGCGCCTCGTTTTTTCAGCAGGTCGTCCAGCTGCCCGGAAATGCTGTTCATAACATTCTGCATCTGATAAAAGGCGTTATTCAGAGAGGTGACGGCGTTGTCCATGGAGGCGATGACCGGCTTTGTGCTTTGCAGCGTGTCGCCCAGATTCATCAGCACCGAAGACATATCGCCCATGGTGGACTTAATACTGTCCAGCGTGGTGTTCATGGCAGGATAAACGTTGTCCACCATGGCGCTTCTGACAGCGTCCACGGCTATTTTGTTGGCCTCAAGCATGGTTTTGAGATCAACGAGCTTGAGGGACGAGAGACTTGAGGAAATGCCGCTGAGCTGATTTGAAGCCTGAGCTGAGGAAGCGGCAAGAGCTGAGGCGTCAACACCGGAGACCTGCTTTGCAAGAAGGGAATAGGTCATTGAAAGAGTGTCAAGCTCACCGGCGGCGGAACTGGCGTCACTGCCGGCCCGGGCTGCCGCGGCCTGGGCCACAGCGGGATCGGGATCGTTTATCAGATCGAGGTTTTTGTCGATAGAGTCCAGCTTTTTATTTACATCTGCCAGCATGAATTCGGACATGCTTTGCAGCGTGGACGCGGAGGCGGAGTTGGCGGCGAGAATGGCGTTGGCGGACGGGTCAACATAGGCCTTGTATATTCCGGGCACCACAGTGCCGTCAAAGTCGGATTTGATGCTGGTGAGCGCCTGCGCTGTGCTGACGCTTGAAAGATATGCCTGATCGTCTGAACTGAACTGGTTTGTTAGTCCCAGTGATTTGCGAAGCTCCTGCAGACGGGTCAGATTGTTGTTTAAAGAGCTCATAACGTCGGCAGTTGCGGGGTCAGTTTCGCCGCCGCGGGTCTCAAGATAGGCGATAAGCTCCTTATATTGTTTTTCAAGCTGCTCCATGGTGGCGGGAGTGGTAGTCCCGTTTTGAGTTATTCCGGTGCCTGATACCTGATCGATGGCGGTTTGCAGCAGGGAACTTATGTTGGAAAGGGAGTTGTCAATCTCGGTGTTCAGGTTTGCCAGCTCATTCTGAGCGGAGCTGACGTCCTGCACCTGCTGCTCCAGATTATCTCTGCTGCCGTTGATGGTATATATGGCGTAGTCGATAGTCTCGTTCATGCTGGCAAGATTGTTTGACAGCATATTGCCGGCATTTGTAAAGGCCCCCAAAGTGTTGCTGTAACTGTGCAGATTGTTGCTTATGCCGCTCAGCGCGTCCTCCAGTCCGGATATGGGATCTTCCGCCTCAATGTTCTGGTAAAGACCGTTGATCTTTGCAAATACTGTTTCAATTATGACTTTTAGATAGTTTTCATTGACGCTTGATTTGACGGCTTCGGCGGCGGTATCGGTTATCTTGACAGCGATGGCGTTGGTTTTGCTGTTTACATAATATCTTATAGTGGGGGAGGTCATGTCCGTTGTGAGGAAGTTATACATATTGTATGTAAAATCCTCGTCGATAATAATGGCGGCGTAATAGGAGCCGTCGTACACGCCGTCCAGCGCGGCCTCGGTGTCGTCCATGAACTGCCAGCCGATGGCGGTGTTGCTGCGGAGATTTTCAAGTACTTCGTCACCGA
>CAZLIJ010000314.1:0-1721 GCA_964559305.1 uncultured Oscillospiraceae bacterium
ACCCCGCTTATACATATCTCCACAGGAAACAGCGGCCCCTCCCTGCTCATCGTCCGCGATTCATATACTGACAGCCTTGTTCCGTTTCTGACGGCTGATTATTCGGATATCTACCTTGTGGATCTCAGGTATTTTACCGACAGCGTGGCAGATTATGTGAAAGAGCATGATATAGACAGCGTTCTGGTGCTGTACAGCATCGATGAATTCAGCTCTGAAAAAAGCGTTGAGCTTCTGGGGCAATAAAAAATCCGCTTTTCATCAAAAAGATGAAAAGCGGATTTTTATGTTGTCATTATTATTCTTCTTCGTCTCCGGCCTCTCCCCTTTTTGAAAAGGAAAACGCGGGAGGCATACTCACCCGGATGGTGTTGAGGATAGCGCCCAGAGCGGCGGCCATATCCAGAAACACGGCGAACCACAGGTTGCACAGTCCCGTCAGGCAAAGGGCTATTACGATCGCCTTGACTGCCAGCGTGCCAATGATGTTTTCTGTGGCGATGGTGCCTGAACGCTTAGATACTGAAAAAGCAGCAGACAGCCAGGCCAGACCCCCGTGGGAAAGGAATATGTCCGCGTTGGGGCAGGAAGCGCCCATGCAAACGTCTATATCGGCGGCGCTGTGACTTTCAGCCGCTTTGGAGTATACATACATAACTCCGCCCCGGCGGCTGCTTTTGCGGCACTGCTCCACGGCGGACAGCTTCATATCGCTGTCACAGCCGGCAAAATATTCGGCAATGCCCAGCTCCTTGGCCAGCGCGGCGCTCTCCTGACTGCCGTCGCCGGTGAGGAGTATGCAGCTGTCCATGCCGGCGCCGTACATATCGGAAACCACCTGAGGCGCATCCCCATCCACATTTTCAGCCATTGTAAGGCAGCCCACATAACGGCCCGCCAAGGCCATGTAGAATACAAGCCATTCGTGTATGTCTTCCTCCGGCACAACAGCGCCGACAGAGTCCATCAGCTCCTTTGTGCCCAGGGTAATGGGTATTCCGTTTATGCGTATTTCAGCGCCGCAGCCGGGAAGATCTGTGAAATCACCGGTTATTTCCTCCATGATCTTGCCGTCATAGGCCTTCACCACGCCCTGCGCCCAGAGCTGTTTCGATTTGTATGCCACGTGAGCGGCCATCTTAACAAAGGCCTGTGGATTGAGCTTGTCGGATTTCACGGTGCTTACCCGGGGGCAGCCGTCGGTAAATACGCCTTCCTTATCGAAAATCACGGTCTTGGTTTTTCCCGCGGCGTCAAAGGCCATGGAGCTGTTATACAGCACACCGTTCGCCGCCATAAAGCCTATGCCGACCATGTCTGCCAGCGGCAGCGACGACACCAGCGATATAGGCGTGGCAACGATAAAGAGAATAAGCGCCCTGTGGATGGACACTGTGTAGCTGTTATCGCTTATGAGCGGGAGCACAATGGCATAAATAACGCCAAGAGCTATGATTATCTTTGCGGCAAGAGCCATATACCGTCCGGCTTTTTCCGCCTGCGCGGTCCTGCCGGTGTCGGGATTGGAAAAAAGAAGCGATATATGGGTCAGCGCTTCATCGTCATCCTCGGCAATGAAGTCCAGCGCGGAGCTTTTCGTGTGAGCAGAGGCATAGTCTATAAGCAAAAGACCAATTCTGAAAAGAATCACAAGCGCGGCGCCCTCGATGCCAAAGCCTATGGCAAAGGCTATCACTGCCGAGAAAGTGATAATAAGCGGA
>CAZLIJ010000315.1:0-1694 GCA_964559305.1 uncultured Oscillospiraceae bacterium
ATGGTCGGTGATTAGAGTTTCATAAACGGTGCCGGTGTAGTAGTCAAGCCCTCTTGCTATGGTCAGGTCTATGGCGAAATTCTCCTCCGGCACGCCGAAATCGCCCAGGTATTTTGCCACGGTCTTAAGCTCCTCAAGACCCTGATCGAAGGTTTCGTCCATGCCCCTGAGCATTTCCAGTCTTGCGATGACCTGCTCGTTTGTGCCGCTTATGGCCATGAAGTCCAGCACGGTGTCGGCCTTCTGGGTGAACATACCCACGTCGTTTATAAGTATTTCCCGAACCTTTTCGGCGCCTATCTTATCAAGCTTGTCCACAGTGCGCATGATCTCGCCGGCTCTGGCGGACATACCGTTCATGGCGTAAAAGCCGTTGAGTATGCGGCGGTTGTTCACATGGATCTTAAACCGGCTCAGCCCCAGAGTTTTGAAGGTGCTGTATATGATGGCGGGGATCTCCGCCTCGTTGATGATGTCCAGCTTCCCGTCGCCGATAACGTCGATGTCGGCCTGATAAAACTCCCTGAAGCGGCCCCGCTGGGCCCGCTCGCCCCGATAGACCTTGCCTATCTGATAGCGCCGGAAGGGGAAGGCCAGCTCGTTATAGTGCAGAGCCACATATTTCGCCAGCGGCACGGTCAGGTCGAAGCGCAGCGAAAGATCGCTGTCGCCCTTTGTGAAGCGGTAGACCTGTTTTTCAGTCTCTCCCCCGCCCTTGGCCAGCAGCACCTCGGAGGATTCTATTATAGGCGTATCCAGCGGCGTGAAGCCGTACAGCGAATACGTTCTGCGCAGTACCTCCAGCATTTTTTCCATTTTCATCTGCTCCGCGGGCAGCAGTTCCATAAAGCCCGACAGTGTGCGCGGCGCAACTTTTCCCATTTTTCCGTTTCTCTCCTTCATACAAAATGCTGCCGGCAGGATGCGTCGGCAGCATCATATTTTTATGGTGGTTTTTTCCCGCAGTGGGGATCAGTGCTTTTTGGGGTTTACGATATTGCGCCAGTCCAGATCGCCCCGGCGCAGACCCTGCACCAGTACCTCAGCCGTGGCGGCGTTGGTGGCAAAGGGTATCTGATACTGGTCGCAAAGCCGCTCGATGCGGTTGATGTCCTCAAAGCCCTCCGGATTGGCGGGGTCGCAGAAGAACAGCACCAGATCGATCTCGTTATAAGTCAGCCTTGCGGCGATCTGCTGCGCTCCGCCCTGATCGGCGTGGAGATACAGCGTCACCGGCAGCCCGGTAGCCTCCTGCACCAGCTTGCCCGTGGTGTTGGTGGCGCATATGGAATGCTCCGCCAAAATGCCGCAGTAAGCAATGCAGAACTGAATCATCAGTTCCTTTTTCCTGTCATGTGCCATAAGCGCTATATTCACAGCCTGTACCTCCCGGTATTAATAGGTGGGAAAACTAATTTTCTTCTTTTTTCGTTTTTTTGTCTTAATTAAATAATTATAAACGTACTTTGCATGAAATACAACTTATTATTTCAAAACTACCAGTTCATTTTCCGTGCTGTCCTGAGTGCTCTGGCCGTTGAAATACGCGTCCATGATATCCTTTGCTATGGAACCCAGCGAAGCGCCCGCGCCGGCGTGCTCCACGGATACGGCAATGGCTATCTTGGGATCGTCATAGGGGGCGTAGCAGATGAACATACCGTTGTTCGCGCTGCCCCCGCCGGTCTGAGCCG
>CAZLIJ010000316.1:0-1687 GCA_964559305.1 uncultured Oscillospiraceae bacterium
AGGGCAAGTATGTCATCAAGTGCTGCAACGGCACTGCCTGCCATGTGAGAAAATCCGACGATGTACAAAAGGCCCTGTGGGACGCCACGGGAATGAAACCCGGTCAGCACACCTCTGAGGACGGAATGTTCACTATTGAGAGAGTATCCTGCCTCGGCGCCTGCGGTCTGGCGCCTGTGTGCACCGTCAACGACGAAGTGCATCCTTCCATGACACCCGAAAAAATGCGGACGCTTATCGCACAACTAAAGGAGGCTAAATGAGTATGAAAATAACCTCGAAAGCAATGCTTGAGGAGTGCCGCAAAAAATACAGCGAAGCTCTGGGTATGCAGAAAAAGCAGATACTCATCTGCGGCGGCTCCGGCTGCGTGGCCGGCGGCTCAAGAAATGTACTTGCCCGTATGCAGGAACTGATGAGCCAGCGCGGTCTTAATGTGGACGTTGTATTGCAGCACGAAAGCCATGAGGAATCCATTGGCCTTAAGCACTCCGGCTGCCATGGCTTCTGCGCTCAGGGGCCTCTTATGCGCATAGAGCCCATGGGTCTGCTCTATACAAAGGTCAAAGTCGAGGACTGCGAAGAGATAGTTGAAAAGACCATTGTGGGCGACGAGATCATAGATCGCCTTGTGTACCACGACAACGGCGTGGCCTATCCCCGTCAGGAGGACATTCCGTTCTATAAAAAACAGCAGCGTGTGGCGTTGGAGCACTGCGGCCATATAAACGCAGAGTCTGTTGAAGAGTGCATTGCTGTCGGCGGCTACGCCTCTCTGGCAAAAGCTCTTTACGACATGACTCCGGAAGAGGTCATCCAGACTATCTCCGATTCCGGTCTGCGCGGACGCGGCGGCGCCGGCTTCCCCACAGGTAAAAAGTGGGCACAGGTGGCGGCTCACAAGGACGCCCCTCTTAAATACATAGTCTGCAACGGCGACGAGGGCGACCCGGGCGCGTTTATGGACCGCTCCGTTATGGAAGGCGATCCCCACAGAATGATAGAGGGCATGATAATTGCCGCCGTGGCCTGCGAAGCCACCGAGGGCTATATCTATGTCCGTGCCGAGTACCCGCTGGCTGTCACCCGTCTTCAGAAGGCCATTGACGACGATATGGAGTACGGCCTTCTGGGCGATAACATCCTTGGCAGCGGCAAGAAATTCTATCTGCATATTTCCAAGGGCGCAGGCGCTTTTGTCTGCGGCGAAGGCTCCGCTCTTACCACCTCCATTGAAGGCAAGCGCGGTATGCCCCGTACAAAGCCCCCCAGAACCGTTGACGAGGGCCTTTTCGACAAGCCCACCGTGCTCAACAACGTTGAGACCTATGCCAACGTGCCGGTTATCATCAACAAGGGCGCCGACTGGTTCAAGAGCATCGGCACCGAGGGCAACTCCGGCACCAAGGCCTTTGCCCTTACCGGCAACATAAAGCACACCGGCCTTATCGAGGTCCCCATGGGCACCACGCTAAGAGAGATCGTGTTCGATATCGGCGGCGGTGTGGATCACGGCAAGTTCAAGGCTGTTCAGATAGGCGGCCCCTCCGGCGGCTGCCTGACCGAGGAGCATTTGGATATGCCTTTGGACTTTGACTCTACCAAAAAGATCGGCGCCATCATCGGCTCCGGCGGACTTGTGGTAATGGGCGACGATACCTGCATGGTCGAGATTGCCCGCTTCTTC
>CAZLIJ010000317.1:0-1685 GCA_964559305.1 uncultured Oscillospiraceae bacterium
TGGCCTTCCTCGAATCCATTCCTCCCTGCGTAATGGGCGGCGTGTGCATCACACTGTACGGCTTCATCGCCGTTTCCGGCTTCAAAATGATGCAGGTGGTGGATCTTAACAAAAACCGCAACCTGTTTGTGGCCTCCGTCATCTTCATTACCGGCGTTGGCGGGCTGACGCTTTCCTTCGGCGCCGTCACCATAAGAACAGTCGCCTGTGCACTCATTCTTGGCATACTCTCAAACGTAATGCTTTCAAAAGAAAAGGACGATTCTGCCGCCGAATAACAATTCGTTCTCTGATAATTAAAAGCCGTGCGCCCCGGGGCGCACGGCTTTTTGTATATATATGCTGTTTATCGCGGTTGACGGAAAAAAGCCGGGATAGTATAATACATTCATAAAAATAAGCGGGGATAGACATATGATGACTTCAGACAGCGCAACAATTGATAACGCGTTGTTATATGATATTTTTTTCAGCGGCGCAACAAGAGACTGGTCGGAGATAGGGGAGAGCACCGGGCTGGGAGATATGATACTGCACTGGTTTTGCCAGCGGGTACTGTCTGACCGTCTGCTTTTTCCGGAAACGCCGGAGGACAGAGCGGATCTTTTGTTCAGGACCTATGCTCTGGGCGCTGTGCTGGCCGGGTATACGGACCCCGCCAGAATCGAATCCGTGATAGAAAAGGCAAAGAACGCCATTACCACGATGTATGCCGGCTGCGATGACGGCGATAAGCAGGCACTGGACCGGGCTGCCTGCGTCTGCTCCTACGAGCTCACCTTCATGGATTCCGCCAACGGCTGCGACGACGCGATAAACGCCATGGCGCTGGCCTATGTATATGTGCGGCATTCCGAGAGAGCACGCCCACGCGCGTCAGCTTATCGAGATCTGCTATGCCTGGATGTATTCATATTCCAACTTCTCCGGCGTCTGATAAAAGAAATGAAAAAATCGAAGGATGTTATCATCCTTCGATTTTTTGCTGTTTTACAGGTACTATCAGCTCGGACATGAACTTATTGCCCTCGGCCAGAGTTTTGAATTCACCGTTCATGACCTTCATAAGCTTTTCACAGGTCTTAAGACCTATCCGCGTGCTCTCCACCTTGTTTGGCACAGGAGGAATGGAGTCGCTGATACATATATGCACTCTGCCGTCTGACTCCATCTGCACCATGACCATGACCGGCTTTTCTATATCACTGTGTTTTTTCACATTGGAAAAAACATTGTCCACGACCCGCTTTAGATACATCACGTCAGCCATAACCACGCAGCTTTCATCAAGCTCTTTGGTTATCACCCGCTGACCGGAATTTTTAAGTTCTATTATCTGCTCGCCCAAAAGTTGTTCCATAAGTATCTGAGCGTCGAATTCTTCTATCTTTACAGGGATGTCGGACTGATCGAAAACAAGAAAATAACTGAAAAGCTCGTCTGTAAGTTCTTTAAGCCGCATGGATTTTTCATAAGCCACATCCACATACAGCTTAAGCTGCTCGTCGGAAGAATAGGCTCCGTTCTGCAGCAGCTCCAGATAGCCGATAAGGGTGGTGAGCGGGGTACGGATATCGTGGGAAATAGCGGCGATAAGATCCCCGTTTGCCTGTCTTGCCGCGGTTTCGCTTCGTATTCTTTCCTTCACCGACATACGCATACTGTTCATGCCCCCGGCCAGACGG
>CAZLIJ010000318.1:0-1672 GCA_964559305.1 uncultured Oscillospiraceae bacterium
CAAGGGCATGGGACAGGGAGCCGTCATACACGGTGTCGCCCACCTGCATACGCACGCCGCCCACAAGGTCTGTATCGACCTCGTTCCGGCAGGATATGAAGGTCTCGCAGATTATCTGCTGCAGGCGCTTCATCTCCTCGTCGCTCAAAGGCTCGGAACTCGATATTGAAATGTTTAGTTTCTTCAGTTCGTTCATGTTTAATATGTCGCTGGGCATTGCTGCCACCAGCTGCCTTATTTCATCAATATATCTGTCCGTAAGGGCCTGGCGCGATGAAGCGAAAGCGTCCTGCTTCAAGACCTGCCCGGTTATGCCCACAGCCTTTTTCACGGTCTGGGCTTCAAGCTCGCGCCGCATTTCCGCCAAAAGCTGATCTTCGCCTTTTCTGGCGTCGGCGGTAATATTGGCGGCGTCGGCAGCGTCCTTTTGGGCGGCGCCGGCGCTTCTCTCCTTCGCCTGTTCCCGGGCATCGGATAGCATCCGGTCTTTTTGTCCGGCTGTTTCCTTTGCCGCGTTTTCCATGTCGGCCTTCAGCCCCGCGGCTTCGTCTTTGGCCTTTGCGGATTCCTCCAGCGCTCCGGCTATTTTGTCCCGGCGGCCAGTGAACTTTTTCTTTACCATCTTCCTGGCAAAAAACCACAGCGCGCCGAACAAGATAACGAAGTTCAGTATCATCCATAGGAAGTCAGTCCAGGTCATATATGCTCCATCCCTCCCTCCTGTTTGATTATATGTTTCATAAGATCACTGCTTTTCTGCCGCGTCCACGCAGCTTTTGATAAGCTGGGAATTGACGGCCACGCAATCATTGTCCTCAAGAAGCCGGCCTGCCAGCGCCGATACCAGCTCCGACATTCTGCCGTCCAGCTCGCCCGCGGCGCGCTCACGCTCCGCCTCCACCCGGCCTTTGGCGTCCTTCATGACGCCGGCTGCCTGGCTGTGGGCGATATTCAGAGCCTTCTGCCGCTGCTGTTCGTCGGCTTCCTTGGCCTCGGCAAGTATCTTCTTGGCGTCCCCGCCGGTTTTGTGCAGCTCATCGGCCAGCTGAAGCTGGTTTTCCTCTTTTGCCTGCCTGGCCTTTCTGCCTTCTTCCAGTCCCGCGTCTATTCTGGCTTTCCTGTCGTCCATAAATTTCACCAGAGGCTTGTAAAGGAAGGTCCTGAGCAGGAAATACAGAAGGAAGAAGCATATTATGGTCCAAATCACTACCGGAATACTGATACTCAATTTTTAAGCCTTCCTTCCCTTTTAGTATAACGGGGCATTATCAGCCTATTTTTGCCACCAGCATAAAAGCGATAAGAAGACCGTAGATGGTCAAAGCTTCCATAAGGGCCAGAGCCAGGATCATCGAGGTACGGATGGTGCCGGCCATTTCGGGCTGGCGGGCCATTGCTTCCATTGCCTTCGCGGCGGCTATGCCCTGGCCGATGGCGGGGCCGATGGCGCTGAGTCCTATTGCCAGTGCCGCGGCAATTGCTATAAGTCCGGATGCTGTCATGTTTTTTCCTCCTACAATATGTGTTTATATGTATATTGAAATCATTCCTGTTATTCTTCGCCGGTGGCCTCCGTCACAAAAACGGCCGTGAGCATGGTGAACACCATGGCCTGAATGAGACAGAACAGCAGGCTGAGCACGTCTGGCTCATGCCCTTTTCTTTGCTCTTA
>CAZLIJ010000319.1:0-1654 GCA_964559305.1 uncultured Oscillospiraceae bacterium
GAGTGGGTCAATTTTCACCGGCGATTTCGGTCAATTATACTCCGGCGATTACAGGCTGCGGAGACGCGTTCCATCTGGTGCCCCGGGCCATCGCCCTTTGCACCACCGGTCTTGCCGACTACACAGCGGCGCTGGGAATCGGCAAGCTGGTGACTTCCATCACCATGACCGCTTTTTATGTGCTGCTCTACTATGTGTGGCGGGCGCGGTACAAGGTGTCCGGCAAAGGCGGCGTCACCGCGGCAGTTTGGGTACTGTCGCTCTCCCGCATCCTGCTGTGCCTGATGCCGCAGAACGCGTGGACCAGTGCCGCTGCGCCCCTCTCCTGGGGCATTTACCGCAACATTCCCTTCGCGCTGCTGGGGCTTTTGATCGTCGTGCTGTTTTACCGCAGCGCCAAGGAGCAGAACGACCGCCCCTTCCGTTTCCTGTGGCTGACGGTGGTGCTGAGCTTTGCCTGCTATATCCCGGTGGTGCTGTTCGCGGATTCCGTTCCGGCGGTGGGCATCCTGATGATCCCCAAGACCTGCGCCTATGTGTGGACTGTTTTGATCGGCTATAACGCCATGAAAGGAAGCAAGGCAAAATGAAAAAATACCTGAATTACTCCCTTGGCTACGCCATCGCCGCCATGGTGGGCGGCGTGTTCTACCGGGAGTTTACCAAATGGAACGGCTTTACCGGCGTGACGGCGCTGGGCAAGGTGCACGCGCACCTTTTTATGCTGGGGATGCTGGTGTTTCTCGTCGTGGCGCTCTTTGCCGCGCACAATGATCTTGCAAAGCAAAAGACCTTCCGCGTATTTATGTGCCTGTACAACATCGGCCTGCCGCTGACAGCCGTTATGCTGGTGGTGCGGGGCATCCCGCAGGTGCTGCATATTGCCCTGTCTGCGGGAGCCGACGCGGTCATCTCGGGGGTTGCCGGAATCGGGCATATTCTCATCGGAACAGGGCTGATCCTGCTTCTGATCTCTTTGAAAAAAACGGCAAAAAACTGAAGGCGATTTTTATGAAAGACTGCCCTAAATTCCATGTGAAAAAGCGCACGCTGCTGGCGATTGCCGGCTTTGTGTGGCTGATTGCCGGGTTCAATGTAGCCCGGCTCGGTATTCTCTCCTACGGGCTTATGCCGGCTGTTACGATGGTGCATATCCTGCTATCCGTCCTTGTATTTTGCGTTTTTGGGCTGATGTTTTATAAAATGAGCGCAAAGCACACCAAACGAATCAAGGGCTATCCGCAGGAAACAAAACCGATCTGGCATTTCTTCGATTTGAAAGCCTATCTGATCATGGCGTTCATGATGGGCGGCGGCATCTGGCTTCGCTCCTCCGGATTAGTGCCAAATGTGTTTATTGCCGTATTCTATACCGGCCTCGGATGCGCGCTGGCGCTGGCGGGCGTTTTATTCTGGCGGATGTTTTTCCGGTACCGGCAGGACGCGGCGACTGAGACAGCGATCTGATAATCGGCGCATCTTCAGGGAGCAAGTAGATACAGGCATTACATTTATGCGAAAAGAGTTGTATAATACAAAAATTTATCGTAAACTGAGGGCAAATATATCCCCCAAACCAAAACGAGAATTATTTTGCGATGGGCGGATTGAAAAAAAGAATATCGAAAAATGGGCAGGATCTACGGTTCATACC
>CAZLIJ010000320.1:0-1646 GCA_964559305.1 uncultured Oscillospiraceae bacterium
GAGCTAAAATATTGCCCGCCGAAAAGCTTCGGCGGGCAATAACAGATTGTAATTTTCAGGGTCAGTTTTCCGGGTTCTCGTCCACTTCGGGAGCGTTGCCGGTGGCCTGACCGTTTTCGGAAACTTCATACACAAGAGCGTCGCCGCGAGGTGCGGCAGGAGCTGCGGGAGCATCCTCGTTCTCGGCTCTGGGCGCCGGTTCCGGCTCGGAAAGAGCGCGGATGGACAGGGATATCTTCTGCTTGTCGTCGTCAATAGCGGTGATCTTGGCCTCGACCTCGTCACCCACAGACAGGACCTCGTCGGGCTTGCCGATGCGGCGGTTGGCAATCTGAGAGATGTGGATAAGTCCGTCAACACCGGGAACGACCTCGGCAAAAGCGCCGAAGGGCATAAGCTTGACTATCTTGACCTGAGCAACATCGCCCACCTTGTAGCTGTCTGTAAAGACCTTCCAAGGGTTGGCGTTGAGATCCTTATAGCCCAGGGATATCTTGTGCTTTTCCTTATCAAAGCCGATGACATAAACATCGACCTCGTCGCCCACGGAAAGAACGTCTGAGGGCTGCTTGATGCGCTGCCAGCTGATCTCGGACACATGGACCATACCGTCAATGCCGCCGATATCAACAAAAGCGCCATAGCTGGTCATGGACTTGACAGTGCCGTGATAGTACTTGCCAACCTCGATGTCGTTCCAGATGGCTTCGGACGCCGCGCGGCGCTCGGCCTGAGTGACACGGCGGATGGAACCCACCACGCGCTTGCGGCTGCGATTTACTTCGGTTACGACAAGGCGTACCTTCTGCTTGAGCAGCTGGCTCATCTCTGCCTCTCTGGGCAGACCGGACTGGGACGCGGGGACGAACACACGGGCGCCCTTGACGTTGACAACGATGCCGCCCTTGTTTTCTTCAACAACAGTGCCCTCTACAACAGCGCCGGACTCGGACGCGTCTTCAATATCGATCCAGCTCTTTGCCGCGTCAAGACGCTTTTTGGAGAGCTGGGCCGTGCCTTCAACATCGTTTACACGGACAACGACGGCCTGAATGGGATCGCCGACTTTGACGACTTCTTCAACCTTGATGCCGTCGTCGGTGAACTCGGTTGTGGGAATGAAGCCAGAATACTTTATGCCAAGGTCGACGTTGATTTCCGTCGGCGTAATGGCGACAACTGTACCTGTTACCGTATCTCCATTATATATAGTCTTGAGGGACTCCTCCAGCATTTCATCAAAGGATTTCTCCCGCTCGGGCTGGACTTCCTCCACCGGCTGATTTTCAACCGGGGTATCAACGGTCTCCTCAGTTTTGATCTCATCGCTCATCTTATTACTTACCTCCTTTATTATCCACGCTGGGGCTGACGCACCCGCTGTGACTCCGATTCTTTCGGCGCTGGCAAGCGCCGGAATATCCAGTTCTTCCGCGTTGGATATAAACTGAACGCTGCCGCAGTGTTCACGGCATATCTGCGCCAAATGTATGCTGTTGGCGCTGTGCTTTCCGCCTATTACCACCATGGCGTCGCATTCGGATGACAATTGGGCTGCTTCCCGCTGTCTCGTGGACGTAGCATCGCATATTGTATCAAATATTTCTGAATTTGTACATCTTTTTTTTAATATATTTGTACATTCG
>CAZLIJ010000321.1:0-1637 GCA_964559305.1 uncultured Oscillospiraceae bacterium
GCTCGCCCTGTCAGGGCATGGACAGAGCGCGTATGATGGGGCTTATAAAGCTCCTTGAGGACTGCGGGGAGCGCCTTAAGGTAAATACCGGCGTGAAGCACATTATGGGCCTTCTGGCCGTGGACGCCGCCGCCCCGGAAAAATAACAGGGCTTGGATCAATTCAGGCAGCCTGCATCAAAGCGCGTTTTGCCGGCTTATACGGCAGAACACGCACAATATGGCCGCTTATACTGTGGCCATTTGTGCCCCGAGCCAAGGGAAAGGAATGGTCATACAATGACTGAGGTTGTAAGCGTTAAATTCAAAAACCACGGTAAGAGCTACTTTTTCGCCCCCGGTGAAAACCGTATAGCGGAAGGGGAGAGCGTGGTGGTGGAGACAGCCAAGGGCCTTGAGCTGGCCCAGTGCAGTCTTGGCAACCACATGGTGGACGACAGCACAGTGGTGCAGCCTCTGCGCCCGGTGGTGCGGCTTGCCACGGAAGCCGACCTGCGTGTGGCGGAGATAAATAAAAAGCGCGAGAAGGAAGCTTTCGGCATCTGTGAAAAGAAAATCGCCGAGCACGGTCTGGACATGAAGCTGGTGGACGTGGAGTGTAATTTTGAAGGCAACAAGACCACGTTTTTCTTCACGGCAGACGGGAGAGTAGATTTTCGCGAGCTGGTCAAGGATCTGGCGGGAGTATTCCGCAACCGCATCGAGCTGCGCCAGATCGGCGTGAGAGATGAAGCCAAAATGCTGGGCGGACTGGGTATCTGCGGCAGACCCTATTGCTGCAGCCAGTTTCTGGACGATTTTGAGCCTGTGTCCACCAAGATGGCAAAAATACAGAATTTGTCCCTCAACCCCACAAAAATTTCCGGCATCTGCGGCAGACTGATGTGCTGCCTCAGATATGAACAGTCGGCCTATGAGGATCTTGTGGGCAAGGTGCCAAAGCTGGGCGCGTTTGTGGAAACTCCGGCAGGCTACGGCACCGTGGCTCAGGTCAACCTTCTGCGCCAGCAGGTCAAGGTCAAGCTGGACGGGGACGGGGACAGTGTTTTCCGCAGCTACGCTGCCGATGAGGTGGCCGCGGTACCCGGCGGCAGACCCAAAGACGGGGAAAAGCCACCGCAGGTACTGGTAATAAAGCCCAAGCTTCAGGAAAAGAATCAGGAGGCAGCCCCGGACGAATGGGCGGCGCCCAATCTTTTTGCCGAGCCCACCCCCGCGCTGGCGGACAAAAAGCCCGCGGCTGCGTCTGAAAAGGAATGGGGAGACAACCGCAGACCCAACCGCCGCCGGGGCGGACGGGGCAAGCGGGAAGGTCAGCGTCCCGCGGCGGAAGGCGCTCTGGCCCCTCAGCCGCCCAAACAAAACGCGCCCAGAGGGGAAAAAGCCGGGGACAGCAAGCCCAAGATCCCGGGCAAAAACTATCACCGGCGCAACAGAAAACCGAAACCGAAGACTCCCGGCAGCGAAGCGCCGAAGTCCTGACAGGATAGTAATATGAGCAATAACGGAAAAAAACGGAAAAAAGGCATGAGCCGCAAGACCAAGACCTCCATAACGGTGGCAGTGTTCATACTGGCCATTCTGGTCATTATACTGTGCATCATGAGCGGCTCGCTGCACTTCACACCCGGCAGCACC
>CAZLIJ010000322.1:0-1039 GCA_964559305.1 uncultured Oscillospiraceae bacterium
TTACCCCTTGGGCTTCAACAGCACGCGGCTGTCGCCCACCAGCTTAGAAATTCGACGGCTGTCGAAGTAGTCAAGGAACTGCTGTGCGTATTTGCGGGAAACGCCTATCTTTGTGCGGAAATCTCCCAGTGTGGCGGTGTCGCTGTTTTCGAACATGCCAAGGAAGGTGTCCAGCGCCTTCTGGCAGTATTCGCTGTGCACCACATACTGGGTGTTGAGCGCTGTCAGCGTTCCATCACGCAGCATACGGGACGCGACCTGGCGGTAAAGCTTGACCCGGTCGCCGAAATGCTCGGCAGCTTCCGTATTAAGCGGCGCATCAAAGCCGCAGTCACGATAGTACTTATCCAGCTCCTCCCGCATTTGCTCCTGTTCCGGCGTGAAGCCGGACTGAAAGCCTGCCAGCGACGCGCTGCTTCCGTTAAGACTCAGCTTGCCCTGCTGTGCGAAATAGTTCAAAACAGCGTCGGCAGTCTTGGGTGCGGAGGAAAACAGCTTCTCTCTCAGCTCGCCCAGTTGTATGCCGTCGGTGAGAGACTGCTGCTCGTGATAGCTGCGCAGAAGCTCCTCGGCTTTGACCCACAGCGCGTCCAGCGCTCCTTTAGTAACATATCCGCCCCGGATGCACACTGCCTTGCCGGATTTCACAAGCCGTTCCAGAGAAGCTCTAACCCCGCTGGCGGCAAGGCCGCTTACGGATATAAGCTCGTCCTCCCTGATAAGGGCCATGTTCGCGTCGTCCACCATCTGCCACACCCGCTCGTCGGTGTCGGAGGCGAGGCGGCCCAGCCGCTCCAGCGTCCGGGGGTCTTCCCTTTTAAGGCGCTTTGTTTTCATATCAAGAATAACGCCGCCGCCCACGGTGGTCATTGGCGAGAAAAATCTAATGATAAAGCGGTCAAAATTGCGGGCCGTTACGGCCTCTTTGAATGTGAGCACGGCGTAATCCGACTCCCCCGGCCCCAACTCATCAGTGCCCAGCAGCCGAACCTTGCAGACCTTCTCCTGGGTACCCTCGTAAAAATGCACGGTTGAGGAG
>CAZLIJ010000322.1:1049-1621 GCA_964559305.1 uncultured Oscillospiraceae bacterium
AGCAGCATGGAGTCCGGCGCCGCCACAGTGCAGCCTCTTGAAAGCTCTTTTCTGTCAATACCGCTGAGGTTCATGGCCACGCGCATACCGGCCTCCACCTCATTTTGCTTGGTGTCGTGATTTTGCAGCTCACGCACCCGGGCCTGTCTTCCCTCGGGGTATATCATCACAGTATCGCCGGTCTGGACGGTGCCGTCCACCAGCGTACCTGTAACCACCGTGCCGAAGCCTTTAATGGAAAAGGCTCTGTCCACCGGCAGACGGAAAGGTCTGTCGCTGGGGCGGGAGGGCGAGGCCTCCACCATGGTCACTATGGCGTTTTTTAGCTCGTCTATGCCCGCGCCGGTGTAGGCAGACACCGGTATCATAGGCGCGTTTTCAAGAAAACTGCCCTTAACATTTTCGCGGGTATCCTCCATCACAGCCTCCAGCCACTCGCTGTCAGCCATGTCGGATTTGGTAAGTACTATAATTCCGTTTTTTACATTGAGCAGAGTCAGGATGTCCAGATGCTCCCGGGTCTGGGGCATAAAGCCCTCTTCCGCCGCTACCACCAGCAGCACAACGTCTAT
>CAZLIJ010000323.1:0-1620 GCA_964559305.1 uncultured Oscillospiraceae bacterium
GTGTCGCGGACACACTGCATACCGGGCAGAATAAGGCCTACGCCGTCCTGCGCGCGGTTAAGCAGAAAATATGCGGCCTCCTTGTCAAAATGGCAGGGCTCCAGCCAGCCAAACAGAGATGTGCCGCCCATGGAGCACTGGACAATGCGGTTTTTGACTTCCACATTGCCCACCTTCCAGGGTGTGAATAATGCGTTGTACTTTTCTTCCTTTCTTTGCCTATTTATTAACGGTTGCCGTCCCCCTCAGCAGCGGCGGTCAACAAACGCCCCGTTACACCGGCAGTGTGTCCATACACCCACGGACTTGCTGCCTGAATTGTTACAAAGCAGGCCCCCAAAAAGCCGCTTTTTTATCAATGTTATCAGTGTAACACATATTTTTATAAGAAGCAATTATTAAAAATGCCGGAAGTGTCATAATTTTTTAATTATGAACAAATTTTTTTCAACTGACAGTTGATTTTTCCTCACAGCCAAAATCAGGCCCGAAAAATATGTTGCAATATACCCCCATGGGGTATATAATTCTGCCGGAAGTGAGATGATAATATGGACGAAAACAAATGCTGCTGCGGCGTCAAAACCAAGAAGCGCACGGAGAAGGAATACAGGGATCTGACCAACCGGCTCAGCCGCATCGAAGGCCAGGTCAGAGGCGTCAAGGGAATGGTGGAGCATGACGCCTACTGCGTTGACATACTGACCCAGGTATCCGCTGTCAGCGCAGCGCTGGACGCTTTCAGCCGCACGCTGATGGAAAGCCATATACGCACCTGCGTGGTGGACGATATACGGCGGGGCAATGATGAGGTGGTGGACGAGCTCATCGACACGCTGAGAAAGCTAATGAAATGATATGAACGATAAAAGCAATACCACAAGCTACAACGTGACCGGCATGACCTGCGCCGCCTGCTCCGCCCATGTGGAAAAAGCCGTGGGGAAGGTGGACGGCGTCAGCGCGGTTTCGGTCAATCTGCTGACGAATTCCATGACGGTGGAGGGCGGCGCGCCGGAGGCTGTGATAAGCGCGGTGGAAAAAGCCGGCTACGGCGCGGCGGAGAAGGGCGCGGAAAAAAATGACCCCGGGCAAACGGCTGGCGAAGGGCTTACAGACAGCGAAACGCCCAGACTTAAAAAGCGGCTCATAGCGTCGCTGTGCCTTATGGCGCCGCTCGTTTATATTTCCATGGGCTCCATGATGTGGGGCTGGCCCAGACCGGCTTTTTTATCCAGCGTGGGCGCGGTGGGACTATATGAGCTTTTGCTGACCACAGCCATAATGGCGGTTAATCAGAAATTCTTTGTCAGCGGCTTTGCCGGCGCAGTACACGGCGCGCCCAATATGGACACTCTGGTGGCGCTGGGCGCGGGCGCGTCCTACGGTTACAGCGTTTACGCGCTGTTTGCCGCGATCAACGCCGCCGCCGCCGGCAATACGGCGCTGGCGGACAGCTTTTTGCATGAATACTACTTTGAATCCGCAGCCATGATCCTGACGCTTATCACCGTGGGCAAGCTTTTGGAGGCTCATTCAAAGGGCCGGACCACCGACGCGCTGAAAAGCCTTATTAAGCTGGCGCCCAAAACAGCCCGGGTGTTCAGAAACGGCGTTGAG
>CAZLIJ010000324.1:0-1618 GCA_964559305.1 uncultured Oscillospiraceae bacterium
AGCCGGGGGAAGGTGGATGTTTTCATCACCGTGGATTCCTCCCAGGCGGACGATGTTGCCGTCAAGGTAAGCGAGCCTCTTTTGAAGGGCTACATTCAGGCGCTGGAGCATATTTCACAGGAGCACGGTATCCCCAACACCGTCACGGCTTATGAGCTTTGCCGCTTTCCCGATGTTCTGACGGCGGAGAAAAAAGATCTGGATGCCGACGCTGTTTCTGAAGGGCTGCGGCTTATCACGGAAAACGCGCTGGAGGATTTTGACGCCATGCGCGCAAGAGAGGGCGAAAAGCTTCGCCAGGACGTGATGGCAAAGCTCACGGAAATAGAAGAGCTGGTATCTGTGGTGGAAGCCGAAACGCCCAAGACCGTGGCGGCATATCAGGCGCGGCTTTATCAGAAGATGACCGAGGTGTTGGGCAGCGCCGGCATAGACGAAGGGCGCATACTGCAGGAAGCGGCCATATACGCCGACCATATCGCCGTGGACGAGGAGACTGTCCGCCTGCGCAGCCATATTTCCCAGCTAAAAGGTATGCTGGAAACCGGCTCTCCCATTGGCCGCAAGATAGATTTTCTGGTTCAGGAATTTAACCGTGAGGCCAACACCATCGGCTCTAAATGCCAGAATTCCGACGTGGCTCATATAGTTGTGGATCTGAAGTCGGACATTGAAAAGATACGCGAACAGATCCAGAACATTGAATAGGTGACGGTATGAAGCTTGTCAATATCGGATTTGGCAATATGGTTTCGGCCGGACGGGTGCTGGCGGTCATAAGCCCGGATTCTGCCCCGGTGAAGCGCATGGTGCAGGACACCAGAGACAGGGGACTGCTCATTGACGCGTCCTTTGGCCGCAGCACAAAATCTGTGATCGTAATGGACAGCGGAAACATTGTTCTTTCCGCCCTGTCCACCGATATAATTTCCGCCCGGATGGCGGATCAAAACGACGAGGGAGTTGGTGCAGCATATGAAGACTGAAAAAGGTAAGCTGATAGTTATTTCCGGACCGTCGGGAGCGGGCAAGAGCACAGTGGTGTTCAAGGCCCTTGAAAAGCGGAACGATACCTGCTTTTCCATTTCCGCGACGACCCGCAAGCCCAGACCCAACGAGGTGGACGGCAAGGAATACTTCTTTGTGGAGCCGGACAGATTCAAGGAGATGATCGCCAACGACGAGCTTCTTGAGCACGCCGAATATGTGGCAAATTTTTACGGAACACCTAAAAAATACGTTGAAGACTGTCTTAACGATGGCAAAAACGTTCTTCTGGATATCGAGGTACAGGGAGCAAAGCAGGTCAAGGAAAAAATGCCCGAGGCTGTGATGATCTTTGTCATCCCGCCCAGCCTGAAGGAACTGGAGAACCGCCTGCGGGGCCGCGGCACTGATTCGGAGCTGAAAATACAGGCCCGTCTTATAAGAGCAACTCAGGAATACCGCGAAGCGACTTTTTACGATTACATCATCATCAACAGCGACGCCGAGACCGCGGCAAAGGAATTTGACTCCATTATTACCGCCGAGCGCTGCCGCGCCGCTGAAAGACAACATTTTCTGGCTGAAGCGCTTTAAGCGCCGGGTCAGCATGAAAGGAACTATATCATTATGA
>CAZLIJ010000325.1:0-1610 GCA_964559305.1 uncultured Oscillospiraceae bacterium
CGGCAGTACCCCTGAGCGTCACCGTGAGCTGCTGCGTTATGGGCGTTGCTGTATGGCCGGCGGCAATATTTGTGCAGGAAATGCTGCTCACCTGAAAAGTCTTGGTGGACAGACCGTTGACTGTTATCTTAACCGTGGCTTCCGTCACTCCCGTGACATTATCCATGTTATCGCCCACTGTTATCGGCAGGGTCTTTTCATAGGTCGTCGCGAAATCCGACAGGTCGATAGTGCCTATGATAAGCTTGGTGAGCTTATCAAGATCCTTTGAGTCGCCGGCAAGCTTAATGGAGGCAGGCGTTATGGACACTGTACAGTCGCTTTCCGTGGCTCCGCTGCCGCTCAAAAGCTCAACCCCCAGGGAAACGTCCCTTGTCTCCTTAACAGGCAGCGTGGCCTTGATCACATCAGTGGAGAAGGTCAGGCCAGACGATGAGCACTCGTTTCCGTACTTATCCTTTAGCTTGAAGCCGGTATCCACACTGAAGCTCTCCCTGACGTCGGTCTTTTCAAAGGATACCCACGCGTAGGAAACGTTTTGCAGCGCGGCCTGTGAGCCGGTTATGGTGATGGTGGTGGGGTCAAAGGTGGGCTCCTCGGCGGAATAGCCGTCCGCCATGCTGCCGTCAAAGCTGCCCCGAACCTCCACGGTTTTGGTGGCCAGCGCGGAAACTGTAAACCTTATGGTTTCCGGTGAGCGGCTGACAACGCTGATTCCGCTGGTGTCAAGTCCGGTGGGGTATCTGATGGAATATGAATAAGACATGGCACCGGCCTGGGTGATCTTGCTCACATCTATAAGCGCTGTCACCTGGCTGGCGTCCAGCGAGCCGATGGCCCGTCTTGAGCCGCGGATGGTGATGTTGACGGAGGTATTGTCCACATTGGACACGGCAAGATCGTGCTCGTCCCTTAAGGTGTTCTCGCCGGAAAACTGCACGGCAACGCCTGTGAGATACTTGGTGATGGTGGTGGACGACTGGTTTGAAACATAGGCCCACAGCACCAGCGAAGCCAGCAGTGAAATAATCATCCAGAATATTTTGCTGTTGTAGATCTTTTTCATTTTACTCTGCTTCATGCTTTTTCCCCTTAAATATCCCGCGCAGCCACTCGGAAAAACTCTTTTTGGGCGTCTCCTCGCTCTCCGGCTTAAGCTCGCTGCGCAGCAGCTTTTCAAAGGTGGAGGTATTGAGGTGGCGCTTGAGCATACCGTTTTGAGCCACGGATATGGCGCCGGTCTCCTCGGATACTATGGCAATGACCGCGTCGGAAACCTCGCTCATGCCGATTCCTGCCCGGTGACGCATACCCAGATCCTTGCTGAGGTTGTTGCTCTTTGAAAGGGGCAGCACACATCCGGCAGCGGCTATGCGGCCTTCCCTTATGACCACGGCGCCGTCATGCAGCGGCGCTTTGTCGTAGAACAAATTCTTAAGAAGCTCAGAATTCACATTGGCGTCCACGACAGTGCCGGAGCGCATATATTCGTTGAGATTGTTGCCGCGCTCAAACACTATTAGAGCGCCGGTTTTGGAGGCTGACATATCGCTGCAGGCAAGCACAGTCTGGGAGATGGCGGCGTCTATCACGGGCTCGTCCTGCCCCTT
>CAZLIJ010000326.1:0-1609 GCA_964559305.1 uncultured Oscillospiraceae bacterium
GTTGGAATACTTTTCCACAGCCGCGGCCTTGTCGCTGGCGGGGAACATCTGGCTGAGAAGGGCGATCCAGTTGTTCAGCGTTTCGATGCAGTTATAGTTCCACTTGTTCACGGAAATAGCCACGGCGTTGAAGCCCGCTGTGCGCAGAGCCTCGCCCACGTCGGTATCGGAAGCGCCGTAAAACACCACGTCCGGGTTCAGCTTCAAAAGCTCCTCGGTGTTGACCTGCTTGCCGGAAACGCAGTCGGTCTGGGCTTTGAGAATTTCGGGATACAGCTGGCCCAGCAGCCCGTTTTTGGCTGCGGCCATGCTCACATCCGGCATGGCTACGATCTTTTCAGCCGAGTTAAAGAATACGGACAGCACGCTGGGCATGGGGTATATGCCGCATACGGCGATGCGGTTTATGGTCTTGGGCAGAGTGACCTCGTTGCCGGCGTGGTCGGTTATGGTTATGGTGTCGGCGTTGTCCGTGGGTGCGGCGGCGTCGTTTTTGCTGCCGCAGGCCGTGAACAGAGAGAGCATCATAACAGCGCAGATAAGGACGCAGATCGCTTTTTTCATTTCAGTTCTCCTCCTGTTTCCAAAGCTTTGTTGATAAGATTGGGAATATCTTTTCTGTATATCCGTCCGGAAAAGGCCTCACTGGGCAGAGAGAAAAATCGGCTGTTTTCAGGACAGACGGGCTTATAAAGCGGGTCGGCGATTATAATACCGTTTTGTGGCAGCAGCGGTATTATCTCGTCCTCGTCCAGTGCCGCCGCGCTGCCCGCAGGCAGGATGCCGGCGTCAATTTCCGTGGGGCATACCACCCGGCAGCCGACGCCATATTCGATTTCTATGGATTGGGCCAGCGATGCGGAATAGACGCCCTCGCCGATGATAACGGCCCTCTTTTCTGTTTCTGTGCTCATGGCGCAGGGTATTTCGCTCTCGCCGGTTTCAGAGGCTTTGATCAAGGCGGACGCCAGTACCCGGGAAAAGCCCCGGCCCAGCGGAGCGCCCACAACATAGGGCGTACCGAAGGTTTTTTGCAGGAATCCGGCAGCGGCCATACCGTCCCAGGAGGTAACAAGACTCACGTCGGCGCAGCCGGAGCGGCTGATTTCATCCAGCGTGCTGCCCATGGCCCACAGTGAAACGGTTTCAAAGCCGTTTTCGCCCAGCCACCGGCGCATATCCGCATCACTGCCGTTGACGGAATAGTCAAGAGGCGTGACGCCAAGAATGTTTACCTTACCGGAGCCTTTTTCCCGGCTCAAAGAGCGGTCACAAAATCGCTGCGCCAGCGCTTCAAAGGCCATAGACACGCCGGAAACGTAGCTGTGCATACTGTTGGTTTTCAATGCAAAGGCGGGAATGCCGGTCTTGGCCTCCACACGCCTCGCAATGGCGGTAAGATCCGTGCCGATCATCATGGGAATGGGCGTTCCGGCTATGGCCACAAAGCGGGGGTGCAGATCGCCCGCGGCGTCGCATATGTCGTCCACCAGCTTTTCGTCGTTGCCCATTATGGCGTCAATCTCCGTCAGCGCGGAGATAAAAACCTGGGAGTCAAAGTCGTACCAGCGGGGCTCGTCATGGGTGTTGTAGGTGGAGTTGCAGCCGG
>CAZLIJ010000327.1:0-1600 GCA_964559305.1 uncultured Oscillospiraceae bacterium
TCTCAAAAAGGGCGCTGGTTGGACTGCCGGATGAAAAGCGGGGAAGCAAGAGGTTCGAATCCTCGCAGACACCCTGAAACTGCCCTTGGCATCTTTTTGAAAAACAAAAAAATCCGGGCCTCAAAAAGCCCGGAAACAGTTGATGCCACTGGCTTTGCGCCAATGGCATCTAAACTGTTTGGATATGATGGTTGCGGGGACAGGATTTGAACCTGCGACCTCCGGGTTATGAGCCCGACGAGCTACCGAACTGCTCTACCCCGCGATATATGCCCTTTTTGAAGAGCTTGATTATAATAACACAGCCGCCCTCTTAAGTCAATACCACCCGTCGGATTTTTCTTCGACAGCCCTCGTCAGGGCCCGCACATCCCAAGGATATGCGGGCCCTGACATTTATGCCGCCTTTGTGAAGGTGACGCTTATAGTCACCGGCTCCGCCGGCATGGTGAAGCTGAACTGGTTTTTGTTTTGCGTCACGGTCACGGCCTTGCCCGTGGAATCGCCGGTAACAGTGACCTTGCTCACGGCGTAGCCCGCCGCCGGTACTGTGCCTATTGTAATCGCGTCGCCGGCAGATGCCCTGACCCTTGTGTTGGCGTTCTCGGCTTTCAGCAGCGCCCCGTTGACGCTGACAGAGTAGCCGCCGTTGACCGCCGCCGTGGAATTTATGCTGTAAGTGTTCACGGCATACTCAAAGGTCGGCGTTATCTCCACCATGACCTTACCCCTGCTCAGATCAAAATCCGGAGTCTGATCCTGGCGGCCTATAACGAAGGTAAAGGTCTGAATATCGTCTTTGACCAGGTCCATGGACACAAAATCGTTGACCGTGGCGGCTGCCAGCTTGCCGTTGACATATACATCCAGATACTGCATCCGCAGCGCGGAAATCTTCTGGCCGGAATTGTTGATATACTTTGCCCGCACAATGAAATCATTGCCGGCAAAATAAGCCTCCGTCACCTGTATTTCCAGATTCTTTATGGTGCTGACCGAGGTGGTGCTGGAATACACCGACACGCCCTTGTCGGCCATGAAGCGGGCGCCTCTGTACCAGCAGGAGCAGCCTATCCAGTCGGGATACAGCGCTCTGGCTGAGTAGCTGGACAGGTTATAGGCTTTCATCTCATTGGGATTTGAGGTAATGAAGCTATTGGGCGTCAGTATGATTTTGTCCCCGGCAAAGGTGACGGAATTATACTCCCCCGCCGCGTCTACCACTATCCTGGACTTGCCGGAGGCGTCCATTCTGTAAAGCTTGCCCGTATCCCCGGTCATGCAATAGGTATAGCCCTCCCTGCCGTACAGCGTGCGGTAGCTGTTGGCGCTGGTATCCGGGAAGGTACCCAGCGTATCCACAAAATCCGGTTTGGCCAGCGACAGGGCATAAAGCTTTGTGTCGTAGCTGCTGTCAAGATTGTAGCTGAGAAAGTACATAACGTGTCCGTCAAAATAGCTGGCGTTGATGTTTTTATCGCACAGCTTGCTGACCGTGCCGGTGGCGATATCCATGGCGTACAGATTTGTGGGGCCGGAATAGCTGGATACATTGAAATATATCTTACCCATATACCCATAGGGCTGGAACTGCATCACC
>CAZLIJ010000328.1:0-1600 GCA_964559305.1 uncultured Oscillospiraceae bacterium
GACGAAAGTCAGTACGCCCATGTGGACGTGAAGCGGGGCCTGAGAAATTCCGACGGCACCGGCGTTATCATAGGCGTCACCGGCGTGGGCAGCGTGCAGGGCTACTCCGTTATCGACGGCGAGAGAGTGCCCATGCCCGGCAAGCTGTATTACCGGGGCATCAACTCCACGGATATAGTTGAAGCGCATCTGAAAGCCGGCACCTTCGGCTATGAGGAAGTGGTGTATCTGCTTTTGATGGGCTCGCTGCCCAATCAGACGCAGTACGACAAGTTCCGCACCCTGCTGGAGGAGGCCCGCCAGCTGCCCCCGGGCTTCAACGAGGACGTGGTGTTCAAGGCTCCGGCCTACAATCTGATGAATCAGCTGGCCCGCAGCGTGCTGGCTTTGTATTCCTACGACCCCAGCCCCGACGATACCTCCGCCGCCAATATGCTGCGCCAGTCGGTGGCCATAGTGGCCCGTATGCCCCTTATCGTGGCCAACTCCTACGCCGTGATGCGCCATTATTTACAGGGCAAATCCCTTTACATACACAATCCCAAGCCGGAGCTTTCACTGGCCGAGAACTTTTTGAGAATGGTCAGGGCGGACAAGAGCTATACCGCCGAGGAAGCCCGGGTTCTGGACATGATGCTCATGCTCCATGCCGACCACGGCGGCGGCAACAACTCCACCTTCACCTGCCGCTCCGTGTCCTCCACCGGCACTGACACATATTCCGCCATCGCCGCGGCCATCGGTTCGCTGAAGGGCCCCCTCCACGGCGGCGCCAACGCCAAGGTCATGGAGATGTTCGGCCATATAAAGGCGGAGGTGTCCGACTATGGCGACGATAACGCCCTGAGAGCTTATCTCATGGCGCTGCTGGACGGCAAAAAGGGAGACTGCTCGGGCAAGATATACGGTCTGGGCCACGCGGTATACACCGTGTCCGACCCCAGAGCGGTGATGATCAAAAAATACGCCCGGGTGCTGGCCGAGGAAAAGGGCCGCCTTGAGGAGCTGGAGCTGATGGCAAATGTGGAGCGCATCGGCGTGGAGCTTATCATGGAGCGGAAAAACATGACAATACCCATGTGCGCCAATGTGGATATGTACTCGGGACTTATCTATAACATGCTGGACATACCTGTGGAGGTATATACGCCCCTTTTCGCCATTGCCCGCAGCGCGGGCTGGTGCGCCCACCGCATGGAGGAGGCCCTCACCGGCAACCGCATAATGCGTCCGGCCTACCGCTCCGCCATCGAAAAGACCGGCTATATCCCCATAGATCAGAGATAATAGTTTTACACAGATATCGAACATCGTCACCTTTCTTCTCAAAAACCGGCCATTGTAAATTGAAGTATATTGTCTAAAAATATACAATATACTCACGTGATATCTTGTGACATACGCGCACCGATCTATTTTTGCAGATGAAAGGAGAACACAAAATGAAAAAGTTTGTTAAGGCCGTGGTTGCTCTTTGCGTCGCCGGCGGCGCAGGCTATGCCGCTTTCAAGTTTATTCAGAAGAAAAAGGGCTGATAGGAGCGCTCACCTGAAGCCGTATATAAGAAAAGACCGCTGCGAAAGCAGCGGTCTTTTCTTAT
>CAZLIJ010000329.1:0-1112 GCA_964559305.1 uncultured Oscillospiraceae bacterium
GTCCGACGTCAGCGAGGAGATCGTGTGGCTCACAGACCTTGTGGAAAACATCCTGAACATGACCCGCATCAGCGAAAATCAGCTGGTTATACAGAGGCAGGACGAGGTGATAGACGATGTTGTGGGCGAAGCCGTTAAGCATACGGAACGGCTGCTCCGGGGCAGAGAATTTTCCGTCAGCCTGCCGGACGAGGTCGTGACCGCGCCCATGGACGCAAGGCTCATCACTCAGGTCATCACGAACCTTCTTGAAAACGCCGCGAGACACACTCCGCCGGACAGCGCCATCACATTGAGCGCCGTGGCCGGCGCCGAAGTTCTTACTGTATCCATTTCCGACACAGGCGCCGGAGTTCCCGACAAAATCCGCACACGGCTTTTTGAGCGCTTTGTCACCCAGGAGGACAGGATCGTTGACGGCAGACAGGGGCTGGGTCTGGGCCTGGCCATATGCAAAAGCATCGTGGAAGCTCACGGAGGAACCATCAGCTACCGGGATAACAATCCTCACGGCGCGGTCTTTTCCTTTACTCTACCGTTGGAGGCATAGCCGAACATGAACGACAAGCTGACAATTCTTATCATAGAGGACGATAAATATATATCGCATTTTATCGCCATATCACTGGAAAAAGAAGGCTGCGGCGTTGTCACTGCCGCCAGCGCTGACGAGGGGATGTTCATGTTTTCCTCCTATCGCCCGGCTATTGTGCTGCTTGATCTGGGGCTGCCGGACAGGGACGGAGTGGAGCTTCTCAAGGAGCTGAGAGGTTTTTCCCAGGTACCTGTGCTGGTCATTTCCGCCCGGGGTCAGGAAGAGGAAAAGATCGCCGCGCTGGACGCCGGAGCCAATGATTACATCACCAAGCCCTTTCACATGGGCGAGCTGCTGGCCCGCATCCGCGTGGCTGAGAGGGCGCTGGAGAAAGCGCCCTTGACCGAGCAGAGCGCAAAATTCCAGCTGGACGAGCTGGAGGTGGATTTTCAAAAGCGCGTTGTCACCATAGGCGGAGCTCAGGTGCATCTGACGCCCACAGAATACAAGACCCTTCTGCTGCTGATACAAAACCGCGGCAAGGTGCTGACCCACAACTATATCATCCGCCAGATAT
>CAZLIJ010000329.1:1122-1587 GCA_964559305.1 uncultured Oscillospiraceae bacterium
GATATGGGGCTATGACAACGGGGACAGCAAAAGCGTCAGAGTTTTTATGGCAAATCTCCGGCGGAAGCTGGAAAAAGACACCTCACACCCCCGCTATATTTTGACAGAAGTTGGCGTGGGCTACCGTTTTTCGGACAAATAAAAAAGCTGCCGCATAGCGGCAGCACATCTTCACTCAGGCAAGTATGACGTTTGTGATGTACGACAGCTTCGCAGTCACGTCAGTGTTGTTCTGATCGGTTATCAGACCGTCGCACAAGCTCAGCTTTGTTATCTTAGCCACGGCCTTTTTGCCCAGCTTGGCGGAATCGCAAAGAATATATTTGCGCCGTGCATTTGATATCACCGCGTTCTCCACAGTTGCCACAGCCAGATTATCGCTGTATACCACGCCCGAATCGTCAATGGCGTCACAGCTTATAAACGCGTAATCCACGCGGACCCTGCTGAAACACTCGCAGGCCT
>CAZLIJ010000330.1:0-337 GCA_964559305.1 uncultured Oscillospiraceae bacterium
CGTTTTGAAGGTGCTGGCCGGGCAGGAAAGACCCTATGGAGGCAAGGCCGTGATAAACGGCAGAGGGGCGCTGCTGCCCCAGGACCCCAAAGTTCTTTTCCTGAAAAAGACGCTGGCCGCCGATCTTGATGAAACTCTGGAGAGCCGGAAAATACCGCAAGACCGGCGGGAAAAACTGCTGGGAGACGCGGTGAAGCTGTGCCGGCTTGAGGGGCTTTTGAACCGGCACCCATATGATCTTTCCGGCGGGGAGCAGCAGCGGGCGGCGCTGGCGAAAATACTGCTGAACGAGCCTGATGTGCTGCTGCTGGACGAGCCCACAAAAGGGATGGACGCG
>CAZLIJ010000330.1:347-1554 GCA_964559305.1 uncultured Oscillospiraceae bacterium
CATTGTCATGGCCAGTCACGACCTTGAATTTTGCGCGGGCTATGCCCACCGCTGCGCCCTTATGTTTGACGGGATAATCACGGCCCAGGGCGCGCCCCGGGAGTTTTTCTGCGGCAATTATTTTTACACCACCTCATCAAGCCGCATGGCAAGAAAGCTGCTGCCGGAAGCTGTTACCCCAGGGGACGTCATTGCCGCCTGCGGGGGCCGGCTGCCGGAGCCGCCTGTGGATAATTACCCTGAACCGCCAAAGTCGGATATGTGTCCGCCACCGAAGGAAAAGGAACAAAAGCCCGGCGGACTTCCCCTGTGGAGGAAAATCACCGCGCTGCTTTCCGGCGCGGCGGCGGTTGTGTTTTTTGCGCTGGTGATGGGCAGAACCGATCTGAGCGGCGTTTTCACAAACGGCGGTATCGCTCACGGCGCGGCGGGTAATCCGGGCATATACGGGGGGCTTATAATCTCCCTGTTGGGCTTCGCCCTTTCCGTGGGCTCCAGACCCGGCGATGTAGCGGGGCACGGCGTCAGAAAAAAGCTTACACCGGGCAGAGCTGCCGCCGTGGCCGCGGCGCTGCTGCTTATCCCCCTGACGATTTTTGTGGGAATCTATTATTTTGGCGACAGGAAGTATTATTTCATCTCCCTTTTGGTGCTGATAGAGGCCATGGGCGCTTTTGCCGCCGCCTTTGAGGGGGGCAGGCCGAAGGGCAGGGAGCTGGTCATCATCGCGGTGCTGTGCGCGCTGGCGGCGGCGGGCAGAGCGGCGTTTTTCATGCTGCCCTCCTTCAAGCCCGTGCTGGCGCTGGTGATAATATCCGGCGCGGCTTTCGGCGGGGAAACGGGTTTCCTTGTGGGCGCTGTCACCATGCTGGTGTCCAACATCATGTTCGGTCAGGGGCCATGGACGCCGTGGCAGATGTTTGCCATGGGCATGGGGGGCTTCCTGTCGGGAGTGCTTTTTGCCGGCAGACCCGCGGGCAGAACCGATCTTAGCATTTTCGGCGCCGCCGCCGCGCTGTTGGTTTATGGGCCGGTAATGAATCTGGGCTCGCTGGTGATATGGCAGACCAACATAACGTGGGGCATGGTGCTGGCCGCTCTTATCGCGGGCTTTCCCTTTGACCTTGTCCACGCCGCCTCCACGGTTATATTCCTGTGGCTCATCGCGGAGCCCATGCTTGAAAAGCTGGAGCGGGTGAAAATAAAA
>CAZLIJ010000331.1:0-246 GCA_964559305.1 uncultured Oscillospiraceae bacterium
ATAGACCCGCTTTTTCACATGGGCGGGGGTATAGATGGCCTCGTCCCGCAGGGCGCGGACATTGTCCACACCGTTATTAGAAGCGGCGTCCAGCTCCACCACGTCCATTATCGAGCCGTCCTCAATACCCAGACAGGCCTGGCATTTGCCGCAGGGGTTGCCGTTTACGGGGTGCTCGCAGTTGACGGCTTTGGCCAGGATTTTGGCGCAGGTGGTCTTCCCGGTCCCCCGGGTGCCGGTGAACAG
>CAZLIJ010000331.1:256-1541 GCA_964559305.1 uncultured Oscillospiraceae bacterium
TTTTCAGTGTTTCCGTAATATGCTCCTGACCGACGACCTGATCGAAGGTCTTGGGGCGCCATTTACGGTAGAGCGCCTGGTACAAACCGCCTCACCTCATAGAAAACAAAAGTCAAAACAATATGGCCCTTGACAAGACTGCACACCCGACTTCGAATAATGCGATATGTCCGTTACGCCGGCAGCCGGCTCAAACCCGGCACCCTCGCGGCACACGGGAAACACCGCTTAATGCTGCTCGGTTCCCCGCCTGACATGGTTCACGGGTTCTCGTTGCGCGAGACCGGATCGTCAACGCTGCTTACCGGGGTCAGACGACACATTGCACACCCTCGGTCGGGAATTCGCCCCTGCTGTAGCGGATTGCAGGTAAAGGGCACCGCTGGCTCCCCGACTAGTGCAGCCTTGTCAAAAGCCACGTTGGTATTTTACTACACCTGCGGATAATTATCAACACCAAGATTTGAAAATTGCAAATGTCAAGAAGAAAATAGAAAATCTTAAGAAACCCGCCTTGAATAACAAAACGCTGGATCCGTAATACCATCTTTTTGTTATTCTGCGGCACAGATCAAGAGAGATAACGGATAAAACCAACTGAAAAACAAAATAGATATGACAAAAGAGCGGGGGAAGATAACGACCCCCGCTTTCCAACGCCGGGAAGGAAAGCGACCCCTTACGCAGGGGTTACGAAAGAATGTTGTTCAAGGGGAAGGGCAGTCAAGCCGAGAGCCAGACATCAGCCCAAGCCGCAGCTGAAAAATGACCATGAAGCCGGCGAGGATAGTAATTAATCCAGTCCTGAACCTTTTGAATATAACCTTCTGAATACTGGCCGATGTCCTGACCCTTAGGAATCCAACGGCGGATAATACGATTACAATTTTCATTAGAACCACGCTCAGAGCTACAATAAGGGTGACAATAATAAATCTCGGTACGCTTGCCACCATAAGCAGAGGAACTAATAACCGCAGAACTGCTAATAGTGATAGTAGGCATCAAAAGCAAAAGACCAAGGACAAAAAAGAATATAACTGCAAAAATAGCAAGCTTCATGATTTACGCCCCCTTGAACCTTTTGAAATATCGTCCATCTGATTTTCTACAACATCACCGCCAGAAATAATAGAAGGAGCATGCTTAAAAATACCCCAAAGAAACAGGATCCAGAGGAAACCAGAAAGAATAGCATCAACAGTAGGCTTATACTGCGTATACCAAGACAAAAGCTCGGCCTCCTGGCGGTTTAGCTGCATGTACCCGACCTCGTCGATGACGA
>CAZLIJ010000332.1:0-1537 GCA_964559305.1 uncultured Oscillospiraceae bacterium
AACTCGGCGTTTTGAGCTTGTCAAAAAACCATGGGCTTTTTTGACAAGCTCAAAACTCCCGCCGGAAATTCCGGCGGGAGTTTCTATTGGTTTTACCACGCTTCGCTGTCGTCAAAATCCACCAGTGCCGGGTCAACCGGTGTTTCCTTTAAAACGGTGGTCATGTAATTTGTCACCTGGGCGCGCATATCCCGGCGGGATATGGTGCGGCAGTCCATAAGATCCTGAGCCACCCACATGAAGTTTATATTCCGCAGCCGGGCCTGATCGTCGAATATGCCCTGAAGACCGTCCATACCCTTGCAGGATATCTGGTCGTACATCACAACGTTGTCCACATTGTATTCGCCGCACAGCCGCCACAGCTCGTCCACCACGTTGCGGTAGCCGCCCTTGGTGTGCTTGCGCATGGTGGTGCGCTGATAGGTCCTGGCCAGATCCATAAGGCTGTGCTCATGGTCCGAGGTATCGAACATCACTGTGGAAATATGTGTCTCCATATCCATCAGCACCACGATGCCCCAGCAGTTTTGCAGCCAGGTGGCAAAGTTGGTGTAGTAATTTGCCGGGCAGGACCACACTATGGCCCGGTGGCGCATTTCCCGGCAGCAGGGCACTTTTTCATCGTAGGCTCTGCGCATTATTTTAAGCACCTTTTCGTTGGTGGTGTTAAAGCGCTTATCCATGCCCGCGCACAGGTGGAAGGTGAACATCCTGTAAAGCCACATGGCGCCGCCTGTTATCTGGGGGTAGGCAGTTGTGTTGGTCTGCCACACATCCAAGTGGAATTGAGTCACCTCGTTATACCTGTCCATGGATTCCTCAAAGGCGTCCCAGTCCCAGGTCTCCCCTGTCTGCTCCTCGATGAACCGTATGCAGCCCTTTATCTCCTCCACGGCGTATTCCTGCACCGATTCTTCATTGTAGCGCAGGGGTATGCCCAGATAGTAGGTTGGCAGGTTAAAATACCTGTCCTGATAAGAGGTTGTCATCACAGACCCGTCGCAGGGCATATTGCAGGCTATAAAGCACTTGCCGAACACGGGGTAGTCCCCGTTTCTGGCCACGCCCGCTTCGCAGGAGGGCAGCGGGCACACATCCGCCGGTACGCCGTAGCTCTCTATACTGTCCAGATACACCGGCGGCAGCTGCTGATTGACCATGGATGAGAGGAATATGGGCATGGTCTGCACCGGCACGCCGATGAGATTGGGAAAGCCCGCCATAATGTCCAGCGGCACCAGCTCATCAAGACACACGATGCGCTTTGCAAGCTTTTCATTGCCTCCAATGCTCAAATCAGCGTCAAAGGACAGACCGATAACGTCGGTGGCGTGCTTCACCACCATGTTATAAATGAGATGTCCCATGCGCAGCTGTGGGCCGCGCATGCCTTCAAGCTGTCTGTCCACAAAGGCGGGAACCGTAAGGTATGTAGCCATCCAGCGGTATTTGAAAAGGCCCTTTACTATCTGAACTGGAGAGCGCATGACGAATTTTATCATGTCCTTCCAGTTGACGCACCAGCGGTAAAAAT
>CAZLIJ010000333.1:0-1515 GCA_964559305.1 uncultured Oscillospiraceae bacterium
CATCTTTTTTGTCGGCGGTATCGAACATCACAAGCTTAAGCCCAGTGACCCGGCCCTCCTCCGTGGCCCCCTGACCCAGTCCGAAAAGCCGGCCTTCTGCCCAGGGGTGCAGATACTCCGAAAAGCCGGTGATTTTCAGCTCGCTTAGCTTTACAGGATGAAAGGGATTTGAAAGGTCAAAGGCAAATAGCGGGTCCACCTGCTGATAGGTGCAAACATAGGCTATGTCGCCGTCAAATCTCACGGAGCGGATGTATTCGTCGGGGGCGATGTTTTCCACCCTGCCCACGACGTTCATACCGGAATCCAGCACATAAACGCCGCTGGAGCTTTTCGTCTCACCGCTTAAATAGCTGCTCTGGGTTTCATTTTCGCCGGTCAAAACGGAATAGGTATACGGCCAATTGGTAGCTGCCGCCCGCAGGTAGCCGTCTTTTTCGTCCATGGCGTAGCTTGTGTCCAGTGTGCCCGGGATTTTTCCCGCTGAGAGCAGAGTGAGGGTTTTCAGATCTACTCTTGAAATCACAGTGCTGTTTTCGCAGCGATGCTCCACCACTGTGCCGCCGCTGTCTTTTTTGGCGGCTGAGGGAGTGTCTGTGTAGTCGCCACGGGCGAGATACAGTCTGTCTTTATTCATATATAGCGTGCTGCCCGCGCCCAGAATACTGATATTTTTTAATATGGCGCCGGAGCCAATATCATAGGCGCAGATAACAGCGTAGCTGTTGTCCGCCTCCGGCAGTATACAGATATCCCCCGCGGCTGCCGTTGAGGACTTGTCGCCGTTATAGAGCTTCGGCACATAGCCCGCCGGCGCGTTTTCGGTTATATCGTTCCACACGCAGTAATTCGTCACCACATATAGCCTGCCGTCGGTAAGCCGGCTGGTCAGTATTTCCCCGTCCTGTCCCGTTTCCGAAAGCTTTTTCGGCGCGGCGGAGTCGGAGACGTCATATAAGTCAACGACCGTCTTTCCGCCGCCCCATGGGGCGCAGCAGTCCGCCGCTGTATTTGCCGCCGCGTTATAAACGGCGCAGCTCATACCGCTTTCCAGCACCACGGCCAGTCTGTCTCCGCTGACATATAGCTCGACTGGATATTCATCTTCTCCGCACAGGTTGGTGCGGGATAGTATCTTGCTGTCCTTTCCGGCAGCGGCGTATATGATAAGCTCTTTGTCCGCGATGGAATAGATATGGCTGCCGTCGGTTTTGAATATATCCCCCTCGTCCACGCCGGAAACCTGCACGTTGGTGGCGGAATAATCCCCCTCCCGCTTTTGTGACGCGGCGGAATTTTGAACCGAGGAGCTGTCCTCCAGAAAAGCGCCACCCGCGTTTCTGCTGCCCGCGGCGCTTTTTACAGCGCTGTAAACTTCGCTGTAAACGGCGCATTTTTTAACTGAAAGCGCGGATGATATCCCCGCGGGTTTTTCTCTCTCCGGCAAAGGCGCCGCGGCGTAGCTGCCGCAGGCGGTCATAAGCAGGGTCAGGGAGCACAGAAGGGCTGCTATGG
>CAZLIJ010000334.1:0-1509 GCA_964559305.1 uncultured Oscillospiraceae bacterium
GTCCGGGGCTTTGATTTAAGCCCCTCCTCCACCTCAGCCGGCACCTCAAGATATCGGAAGCCCTTGTCCCTGGTGTATATCCCCAGAGCACCGGCGCCGGAAACCTCCGTCACCAGCCAGAGGTCTTTACCGGCTTCAAACTCGTCTTCGGCGTCTTTCAGCAGCGCCAAAACCTTTTCGTCTCCGCCCGGGACAAAATGAAAATACAGCGTCACCGCTCCGCCGCATATCATGCCCAGATTGTTCACATCCTCTTTGGTAAGCGTGAAGGCCTGGGTAATTGATTCCTTTCCTGCCAGCACCTCCGCGGCTATATGCTCAGAGCGGTATTCCACAGCGCCGCCGCCGATAGTGCCGCCCACCCGACCTTCCTTTGTCACCAGCATACGAGCACCCGCGCCCCTGGGCGTGGCGCCGGAGCTGGCGATGACCGTTACCAGCACAACGTCGTTTCCGGCGGCCAGCTCACTGGACATTCTCTGCAAAAGCTTTCTCATTTTATCAGTTCCTTTCCGCATACATTGTTGATTTTCTCCGCTATATTCATTGCCGCCTGCCTGCGGGCATTATGGGCGGCCAGCGCCTGCGGCGTGGTGCATCTGCCCAGACTGCCGTCGAAGCGTTCGGCCAGAGTGACGGCTCTGCCGCCTTTTACAAGCTTGTCCGCAATATAAACAGCGGCGCTCTCGTCCAACGGCGCGCCGGGCTCGATATCCATGTGCCTCGCAATTATCTCGCCATGGCGCGGATAGCCCAGCTCTCTGAGCCACTCCCCGCCCACTGCGGCATGGTCGGAATAGCCCCGCGCAATATCATGCAGCGCGGCGGCGGCCCGGGCAAGCCCGGTATCAAGCTCCAGCCCCGCCGCCTTGAGCTGGCCGCAAAGAGCCGCCGTCTTTTTTGAGACAGCCGAGCAGTGAAGGCAAAGCTCCTTATCCGCCCCGGCGGCGGATAAAAGCGTTTTGCACATGCCGTCAGTCAGCGGCAGCGCGGGAAGCTGGCCCAGAGACAGGATGTTGTAGCCGCCCTCGCCGTCGTATTCAAGGGTCGTAATGCTGCCGCATGGTATTTCAAGCCTGCGAAAGTCGTTTGGCTCCAGCCCCAAAAGGCTGCCGAGGAAGGTCTGCATAACGCATAGATGGCTTATCAGGACGAAGTCGCCCTCTGCGGATTTTTCCGCAGTGGAAAGTCCCCGGGAAAACCGGCTCAGCTGGCTGTCATAGTCCTCCCCGCCGGGGGGCAAAATGCCCCTGTCCTCCCCTCTGGCAGCATAAAGCTCCGGCCAGCGGCAGCGTATTTCATCAAAGGCAAGGCCGTCCCAAATCCCCGCGTCAGCCTCCTGCAAGCCCATGACCGTTTCATACTTCCGGCCAAAACTCGCCGCGGTCTCAACAGCGCGCAGCTGACAGCTTGAGAATACTGCCCTTGCCCCCATTGACCTTGTGTACTCCCCGGCCAGCGCCGCCTGAAGTCGTCCAAAGCAGCTCAGAGCGGCCTCGGTTTTACCTA